>JADFYY010000189.1 GCA_015232825.1 Magnetococcales bacterium | reverse complement strand
GGTGAAGTACAGACCATTCGCACCTTAGCCGCCCTTGAATCCTTTGAAGAGTTGCGCCATCTGGATATTCCATTGGCTGGCGGTCGTTCTATTCCCTTAGGATCCATCGCCACCATGACGGACGGCATCGCCGAACCCACTACCGTGGCCTTAATGAACGGGGAAAAAAGGGTCGCCTTTGAGATTACCCGTTCCAGAGGATGGAGCGAGGTGACTGTGGCTGAAAAGGTACGCCGAGCTGTGGAGACATTCCAACAAAACCACCCTCAAGTGACCATTCAAGAGGCCTACAACACCTTTTCCCCCTCCTTAGACAATTACAGCGGCTCCATGCACCTACTCTACGAAGGGGCCTTGCTGGCGGTGTTGGTGGTGTGGTGGTTCTTGCGTGACAAACGGGCAACCTTGATTTCGGCGGCGGCCTTGCCACTCTCCATTATTCCGGCCTTTCTGGTCATGAAGCTCGCCAACTTCAGCCTAGACACCTTGACGCTGATGGCCTTGGCTCTAGTGGTGGGGGTATTGGTGGATGACGCCATTGTAGAAGTAGAAAACATCGTTCGTCACATGCAAATGGGAAAAAGCCCCTATGAGGCGGCCATCGAGGCTTCCAACGAAATCGGCATGGCGGTAATTGCCACCACTCTTACCCTAGTGGCAGTCTTTTTGCCGACGGCCTTTATGGGCGGCATTCCAGGGAAGTTCTTTCGTCCCTTTGGCATCACCGCCGTGGCCGCCATTCTGGCATCCTTGATAGTGGCTCGCTTGTTAACCCCCATGATGTCCGCCCATCTGCTCAAACCCATGGCCCACACTCCCAAGGAGAGTGGTCTACTCAAACGGTATATGCGTGTAGTCACCACATGCCTGGATCATCCCCGTTTGACCATGCTGGCGGCCCTGCTGTTTTTGATCGGCTCACTGGCTTTGGCTCCATTGCTCCCTTCGGGTTTTGTGCCAGCAGCGGATCGCAGTCAGACCATGGTGATTCTGGAGTTGCCGCCGGGCAGCGCATTAGCCGACACCTTGCGCATCGCCCAACAAGCCACAACACTCATCCAGCAAATTCCAGAGGTGCTACGGGTTTACGGGGCGGTTGGTTCGGCGGCAGGCGATGGCGGTCCTTTGGGTGGTCTCTCCAGTGGCGATGTTCGCAAGGCCACCCTAGTGGTTCCCCTGGTAGACCGTCATTTGCGCGACAAGAAGCAACCCCAGATCGAAAACGAAATCCGCACCCTATTACAACGTCTGCCAGGGGTGCGCGTTACCCTCACCTCCAGTGGACCAGGGGTCAAGCTCTCCTTGGTGTTTACTGGAACCGATCCCGACGCACTCGCCAAAACGGTAAAAAATATTGAAAAAGAGCTGCGCACCTTGCAAGGGGTAGGCAATATTCTCTCCAACGCCTCTTTGCAACGTCCAGAGATTCACCTTGTGCCTGATTTTGCCAAGGCAGCGGATCTAGGGATTTCCAGCGAGGCCATGGCCCAGGCGGTGCGAGTGGCCACAGCCGGAGATTTCAAGGTGCAGTTGGCCAAACTCAACCTGCCAGAGAGACAGATTCCGATTCGAGTGCGACTGGCTCCATCGGTACGGTTTGATCTGGCGGCCATTCGACAACTGCCAGTGGCCTCCCGCCATGGGCTCATTCCTTTGGAATCATTGGCCGCAGTCGAGATACGCAGTGGCTTCACCCAGATTGATCGCATGGATCGCATGCGGCGGATCAGTATTGATATTGAACTGGGTCAACGCATTATCGGTGACGTCATGGCCGAGGTAAACCGTATGCCGATCATGCAACAGCTTCCTGCTGGTGTGCAACGTCCGCTAGACGGAGATGCCCAACGCATGAAAGAACTCTTTGGCAGCTTTGCCGGGGCCATGGCCATTGGGGTGTTATGCATTTATATCGTGCTGGTGCTGCTTTTCCATGATTTTTTGCAACCGGTCACCATTTTAGCTGCCCTGCCCCTCTCTTTAGGTGGTGCATTTGTCGCTTTATTGGCAACCCACAACGCCTTCTCCTTGCCATCGGTGATCGGTATTTTGATGCTGATGGGGATTGTCACCAAAAACTCCATCCTTCTGGTTGAGTATGCGGTATCCTCTCGACGGGAGCGGGGTCTAGACCGGCGCAGTGCCCTGCTCGATGCCTGTCACAAACGGGCCCGTCCCATTATCATGACCACCATCGCCATGGTCGCGGGTATGTTGCCTGTAGCCATGGGAATCGGGGCAGAACCAAGCTTTCGTTCCCCCATGGCCATTGTGGTAATCGGCGGTCTGATCACCTCCACCTTATTGTCGTTGTTGGTGATTCCAGTGATCTTTGGCTATGTGGATGATTGGCTTATGTTTGGCAGAAGGTTGTTTTTGGGTCGTAAAAATTAACAGAGGCCAAAATGAAGAGGGAACCATCCAAAAAGCTAACCATTCGCAACAGCACCGAAGAATTTCTTGTTTTCACCCACCAAGCCGGTGAAGACGGAATTGAGGTTCGCTATGAGAACAATACGATTTGGCTTTCACAAAAGCTGATGGCGGAACTGTTTGCTGTGAATGTCCGCACGATCAGCGAACATCTGCAAAATATATTTCTTAGTGGAGAGTTGCTGTCCGATGCAGTAGTCCGGAAATTCCGGACTACTGCCGCCGATGGCAAGCAGTATCAGACCCAGTTCTACAACCTTGACGCCATCATCTCCGTTGGCTACCGAGTCAATTCCATCCGGGCCACCCAATTCCGCCAGTGGGCGACGGTGGTTTTGCGAGAATTTACCATCAAGGGGTTTGTGTTGGACAAAAAACGGCTGGAGAACGGCTCTTTTCTGGGCGAGGATTATTTCGAGCATCTGCTTGCAGAAATTCGCGAGATTCGCTTAAGCGAACGACGCTTTTATCAAAAAATCACCGATATTTTTGCCACCAGCCTTGACTACAACAAGGACGCGCCCACAACCCGAAGATTTTTCGCCCTTGTGCAGAACAAATTGCATTATGCCATCCATGGTCACACCGCCGCCGAATTAATTCAAAAAAGAGCGGACAGCACCCAACCTCACATGGGGTTGACCCATTGGGAAAACGGCCCAGACGGCAAAATTTTAAAACCCGATGTGACCATCGCCAAAAATTATCTGACTGGCGACGAACTGGAATCCCTAGGAAGAGTTGTCAACGCCTATTTGGATCTCGCCGAGGATCGCGCCAAGCGCAAAATCCCCATGACCATGGAGGATTGGGCACGAAGATTGGATCAATTTCTAACCTTTGATGAACGTGAAATTTTGCAAGACGCAGGCAGTATTAGCACCAAAATCGCCAAGGATCATGCGGAAAGCGAATTTGAACGCTATCGCATTCTTCAGGATCGGCTGTTTGAATCCGATTTTGACAAGGAACTCAAGCAGATGTCAAAAGGGCAAAAAGGCGAAGGTAATTTTATTTAAGGGGTGTTTCAAACACCTTTTTCAAGTTTTTTGCACCTGTTTGACCATGCGGTCGAAATCCGACTCCAATTGCTGGTCAGCGACCACACGAAATGAGACAAACTCTGCTTCGGCATGTTCTTTGGCCATTTGCGCCGATACCTTACCTGCATCTTGCAAAATGGCCCGGTCGTTCAGGGTCAAGAATCCCTCCAGCTTTTTGATCCACGCGCTCATAGTCATAGGGATGCGCCGTTCGGCTTGGGATTCGGCAAAGATCAAATATTGCTCCACCAGATTATTCAAGGCGCGCAATTCGTCCTCATGCAGATAGTTTTTGGCAATCCCCACATCGGCCTTGCGTACCCGTTTTCCCTCCCAGTTGGTCAGCCCCATGTTAGGCAGTGAACGGTTGGCCCGTTGGCAAATCAACTCGGCGGCGGTGTGGCCATGAATGGCGAAATGGACCTTGTTTTGTACGGTAGCAAAAAACTCCTGGGTCACAGCATGGCGCGAATCATAGTCAACGCTTGTGGCATAGATGTCGGTTATTTTTTGATAGAATCTGCGTTCGCTGGTACGGATCTCTTGCAGACGGCGGGTCAATTCGTCGAAGTAGTCCGGTCCCTTGCCGGGATTTTTCAACCGTTCATCATCCAGCACAAAACCTTTCACAATGTACTCTTTCAGCTTGTCACTGGCCCACTGACGAAAGCGCGTTCCTGCGGGGCTACGTATGCGGTAGCCTAATGACAAGATCATGTCCAGGTTGTAATAAGCCACTTCGTACTGTTTACCGTCGGCGGCAGTTGTTCGGAAAAACCGAACAACTGAATTTTGTAACAATTCCCCATCTGCAAAAATGTGATCGATGTGTTCACTGATGGTGGACTTGGCCTTACCAAACAGCTCTGCAAGTTGCTTCTGGTTGAGCCACAAGGTCTGGTTCTCCAGCACCACCTGCAAACGAGTGCGGCCATCCTCGGTCTGATAAAGAAGAATTTCACCTGTGGGTTGAGGGGGGGGTGTATTCATATGCATTCCAATTTTACACGCCATTTGGTAGAGAAAAATCTAGCTATTTATGCAACCACACGCTTATATAGCCACAATCATAAAATTCAAGTCTATAGAGAACTTGACCATTTTTCAATGATGAAATTGAAAAAATATCAAGCAATTACCATTAATTCTGGCTGGATCGCTAAGTAAATATAACCGATATATATAACTTTAATA
>JADFYY010000188.1 GCA_015232825.1 Magnetococcales bacterium | reverse complement strand
ATTTGGGCGGGGTCTATTTATTGTCGTGGTTGACGGTTTTTCTGGCTGGGGTGTTGGCGGTTTTGGCGCGTCGTGCGGCCTGGAATCGGAATGAACTGCTGGCAGGCCTTGGTTTGATCGTCGGGGTGTTGGGTTTGGGGTTTAGTTATGGCCATTTCCGTTTGCAGGAACTCGCAACGAATAGGGAGCAAGAGATTTCGACGGCTCCAGTGCGGATGGCCCTGATTCAAGGCAACATCGCCCAGGATTTAAAGTGGGATCCGGTTCGTCAAGAGGAGTGGTTGCGTCGTTATCTGGATCTCTCTTCGCAGTTGGGTCAACCCGCAGATTTGGTGATTTGGCCTGAAACAGCGGCGGCTTTTTTTCTGCAAGCCTCGCCCAAGGAGTTGGGGCGCATTGCGGATTTAAGTCGAAGATTGGGAGCATCCATTCTGACCGGGGCTCCCATGGCGGATCAGGATGAAAGCAAGGAGTGGCAATTTTATAACAGCATGGTGATGATCGGCGCGCTGGAGAAGGGAAACTTTCGTCAACGATATGACAAACACCATTTGGTTCCATTTGGCCCAAACCAAACCAAAACCCCAACCAAGCCCCCCGGCGCGACGGGACTCTCTCCAAAAGACGCAACAAAATGGCGATTCCAAAAATCATCAGGAGAGGATTGGGATCTGGTGGCACTCCCCACATTGACAGGACGCCAGCAAAAAACACCAGCAGGCTATCTGTACTCCCAACAAGAAGCTGCTTAAACCGACGCATGAAGGATAAGTCAGCCATAGGGATCGGCAAGGCCTAATTTGGCAAGAATGATAATTTCCTGCTTTTCCTGTTGTTCAGCCTCTTCGGGAGAGCGTTCATGGTCAAACCCAAGCAGATGCAAAACGCCATGCACCACCAAATGGATCAGTCGCGATTCCAACGGAATCCCCAATTCCATGGCTTCGGCGCGTGTGGTCTCAAAGGGGATCACAATGTCTCCAAGCAACAAAGTATCCCCCTCCACCTCTGGGAACTCCTCACCATCCTCCATGGCAAAAGAGAGAACATTGGCTGGACGGTCCAGACCGCGATGGGTTAGGTTGAGCTGACGAGATTCGGCGTCATCGGTCAATAAAACGCCGACTTCGATATCGTCTGTGATTTTGAGTGGTTGGACATCACGATGAATTTGATAATTTTCGGCTTCCAAAGTGGCCAAAACCGCCTGACTGACCCGTTCTTCAACTGCGGGCCACTGGGGAGATGACAGGTTTACCAGGACTGTTGCCGGCATGACGCGCTCCTTCTAAACGTTTCTTGATTTGATCTGGATACTCGATCCGGCGATGATAAAAGCCCAATGTCAATACCCGTGTAAAGGCATCTTCGATGCGTGCGATCTCTTGCAAGGTCAAACAACACTCTTGCAGCTGTCCATCGGCGATTTTGGCATTGACAATGCGCGATACCATGTTTTGAATCTGCGCGGGAGAAGGGGACTTCAAGGTTCTCGCCGTTGCTTCCACCGAGTCGGCCAACATCAAAATGCCGCCCTCTTTGGATTGTGGTTTGGGGCCAGGATAACGAAAGTCGGCTTCTGCAATTTTTTCTCCCCGTTTTTCCGCGCTATTCAATGCGCGGTTGTAAAAAAATTGCAAAAGGGAGGTTCCATGATGGGTTGTTACGGCCTCCATGATGGGACTGCCTAATTTATGCTCTCGAACCATGTCCACCCCATCCTTGACATGACCTTGGATTACCTTGACCGACATGGAGGGAGACAAATGGTCATGGCGATTTTCTCCAGATTGATTTTCAACAAAATAATGGGGTTTGGTCATTTTACCGATGTCATGATACAACGCCATCACCCGTGCCATCAGGGGATTGGCATCAATGCTCTCGGCGGCGGCCTCGGCCAGATTGCCCATCATGACGGAGTGGTGATACGTGCCGGGACTGCGCAAAGAGAGATTTTTGAGCAAAGGATGATCCCCAGAGGCCAACTCCAACAATCGGGAATCGGTATTGATGTTGAACAGAAATTCAAACAATGGGATCAATGCCAATCCCCACAACCCAGTCAACAATCCACTGGTCATGGCCAGACCGGCCGCATGCATCCACTCCCAAGAAGGGATACGATCCGAAAGCAGTTCAACAGCAGGCATGGCCAACACCTGCGCCAAACCGATCCAAAAACCGGCCAGCAACACGTCATAACGCTTCCGACAAATGCGTAAACTGACGCCACCAGCCAAAGAACCGGTCAAGAAATAAAAAAAGATCGGCAACCCCCCATCGCTCTCCAAGGCACACAAAAAGGATAAAAGGGCTCCAACAATCAACGCCCCACCCGAAATACCAATGCGTGCGCCAATGGTCAAAGAGGCCATGGCCGCCCCCAATGCGGCATTTGGCAGATAATAGGCCATGTATGCTGGCCAGTTAAACATCTCCCCCAAGCTCTGGCCAATGGTAAAGGTGATGCTAGACAACACGGAGGTCACCAACATAATGGTGCCAAGGATGTAAAGCGTCTTGCGGTCACGAGGAAAAAGAGTGGAGGTAATCAATAAAAATTTGCGTCCAATCCACATAAAAAGAACCAGTGCCAGGGCGAGACCCAGAATGTTCATGGCCATTTTCCCGGTCCAGCGGTTTTGATTCAAGGCCTCAATTTTCAGTCGTGCGGCATCGGTGACTTCGGCTCCTTCCTGAACCACGATTTGTCCACGGCGCAAACTGTAAAAAACCGGATCCACCGCCGCTGCGGCTTGCTCACGCCGATTCTTGGTTTCAGCCAGATTCAGCACCAAGGTGGGACGAATATAAATACTAACCTGATCCAACAACCATTTCCGCACAGACTCTGGCACATTGGCAAACTTCTGCTCCACAGATTTTTCCAACATGCGACGCATGCCAACAAGATCCAACAGACCCTTGGTCGCAACACCTGCCGTGGTACGACTCTCCTCATCACCCATGGCATGGATAACAAAAGGGTTATGCGCCAGATCATTCAGCACTTCCGGGCCGCTCACCACACGGATCTGACTATACCCCCCCAACCAAGAGGCAATATCTTTTGCTAATGAATTTAACTCTTTCATTCCCAGCAAGGCGTTAAAAGCGGCATCATCCACCACATCTTCAATCCGATCAGAAAAGGCGTCCCGAAGGCGTTCCTTGTCCATATGGGGCGATGACACACGGACCTCCTCCAGCCATTTCAGGTGTTCGACAATGCGATGAATCACCGCATCCATCATCCCTGAATCCCAGTCATAAACCGGAATCGTGGCGGCAGACGCTTCCCAACGACGTTTTTTGGTGGTTTCTTTGTCCTCGACCAATAAATCCCGATCAGCCTTAATATGCCGCGAAGCAATATCACCCACCTGCGGTAGATAAAATGGGCGTAACACCACGGGTGAATAAATAAGGGTCAGAAGTCCAACAAGAAACAAAAACATAAAAAAATCAAACCATACGGTCAGCGAAAGCAATCCCGTACTCTCAGCATTCCGCCCTCGCAAACGGGCTGCTACTTTTTCACGTTCTGGTCCCATGGCTTCTCCGTGTCAGGCGATTCTTTTTTTGCGACTGCGGCCATTTCATAGGCGCGCACAATACGCCGCACCAAGGGATGACGCACCACGTCCACATGGGTGAAATAGGTCAATGAAATTCCCTCCACCTGTTTAAGCACCTCCACTGCATGAGCCAAACCAGAACGCTGACGGGCTGGCAGATCTACTTGAGTTATATCACCACAAACGACAGCTCGTGATCCCTCCCCAAGGCGGGTAAGAAACATTTTCATCTGTTCTACCGTGGTATTTTGCGCCTCATCCAAAATGATAGAGGCCTCAGTCAGGGTACGACCCCGCATGAATGCCAATGGAGCAACTTCCAGAACATTGCGACTCAACATCCGCGTCACTTTTTCAAAACCAAGCATATCATACAAAGCATCATACAAGGGACGCAAATAGGGATCCACCTTCTCTTGTAAATTGCCGGGCAAGAAACCAAGATGTTCACCAGCTTCCACAGCTGGACGGGTGAGAATGATTCGCGCCGTGCGTCCTTCAATAAAGTCAACCACAGCGGCGGCCACAGCCAAATAGGTCTTTCCGGTTCCAGCGGGTCCAATGGCGAAAACCACACCGGTCTCGTTGGGTTGCATCAAAGCCCGTATATAATCGGCCTGTCGCGGGGTGCGGGGATGGATCTCCCGCAAAGGGGTACGTAAAACCCACTTCTCAAATAAGATATCAGAATCCATCGAGCTGGCGCACTCTGCATCCTTCAACGCCAACAGACCAGCTTCTACCCGTTCGAGATTCACGGTCTGTCCTTGTTCCAAAGCGGCATACAAAGCCTCCAAAAGCCGTCGTGTTTTGTCCATCCGGTCGGGCGTGGCAATCAGGGTAAGGTTGTTGCCCAACGGACAAAGTGTCACACCCATCCGTTCTTCCACCAGACGCAAATGGACATCCAACGCCCCGAACAAACTCGCGGCAAGGTGATTGTCGGAAAAAGTCAACGTGGTGGTCAAGGAGTCCGCTGGTATGGAAAGATCGCGTTTCATAGGGGTATTTACGGATCTTTTGACCGATTTCTGAAATGAATTCGTCTTAAGTTCGTCAAATTTCCTTCCATCCCACCAGCGGTCATTCAACCAAAC
>JADFYY010000187.1 GCA_015232825.1 Magnetococcales bacterium | reverse complement strand
TGACCTGGATCGAGCCATGGAGGCCCTCTCCTATGGTGCGGCAGACTATATCAAGAAACCACTGGACATGAATATATTAACAGTAATGATGAAAGAAGCCGTCAACCGTTGTCGTCGATGGGGGGAACTGCTTTGGGGCGAATATGCCGCCGAAACAAAACCTGTGGATGAAACACCCTCTGAATCCTGAAATAAATCCCATAAACTCTGGGGGATTGCTCCCCCCAGAGTTTATTAGACATCAATACCCGCCCTTTTTACCCGTTCCGGTATAATTGAATTCCCAATCTTGCGTAAAAGGTTCCCACCACCCTTTAACCCCTGTCTCCTTGTCCACATGGTAGGGAATGGATGGGGGCTTGATCTGGTAGACCACCTTGTATTTGCCTGGTCCAGCCAACTTCACATTTTCTCCATAATGGGGACCGTCCGAGGAGGCCATGGGAATCAACACCCCTTTGGCCTTCCAGTCGGAACCAACTTTCTCTAGGGTATATTCAATATTCAGATAGGGAATCCACGACCCAGCGGAAAAACCGTGTGGATTCTTCTCCTGGGCATGAATTTGCGCCTCCAAATGGATATCCGTCCCTCCCCGCTCTGTATTTGCAGGGGCCGCATCATGCTTGGCGTGATCCCCATGCCCGGCATGATGATCATGACCTTCCATGACCACCGTTTGAATATAGATGGCCGACACTTTCATGCCATTTTTGTCCACCTTGCCAATCTCCATCACCGCAGCGGTGGAAATGGCTGGAGTAAACAGATAAAAACCCGCCAAAACAACACCATATTTAAACGTATTCCTCATCACCATCTCAATGTACCCCTTGTGTTGATTAAAAGAGAGCGATTCTCCAGAAATAACCAATAATCACACTTCCCAACATTCCACAGAGCAAAGGAAGCGGACGAATCCAGGCCGCAACTCCCTGGTTGCCCAAAATGGACCAACCCAAATAACCGCTCCAGAATAAAGCAAAATAAAAAACCCCCATTTTGATCTGTCCAATCTCCCCCATGCTCAAGCCGAGCCAAGCAAAAATCTTGAACAGCTCTCCTCCCAAGCCAAGAAGCAGAGAAATCATGGCGACCGGGGCATACTGATACCCCAGATCCACAAAATAGTTTTGCCATTTTCCACCAACCAAACGAGAGACCAGCCAAGCGGTCAGGGCCGTGGTGACGGAAAGCGTCAACCACAAGAAACCCATAAAACCGACCATGAACCCACTGATGGTGAAAAAATCAATCCAGGTAAAAACCTCACCGCGTTGCGGATGGACGCTCATCAGCCAAGACGGACCAGACTCGCCAATCCAATACCAGCCGTGATCAAAAAACCAACCGGCCATAAATTGGCGGAACTGTTGATATTCTGGCAAAACCATCCACAAAAAGGCACCCAAAGCGATTCCGGTGGCCAGAAAAAGAAATTCCACCTCAGCCAGATTGGGATTGTGTTCATGAATCGACTCCACCTCCCAACCTGGGCGATGAAAGTTAAGATTCACCCCATTACGCGCCCCTGGCGTGACGCACTTGAAACAGGCAATACAGTGACGCGATTCAGACTTGTAGCGAATATCCACCATGGTGGGACAGAGACACTTAGTGCAATAGCGATCCCCGCCAGGTCGCAACGAGTTGAAGCTAAAAAAAGCCGATCCCAAGCGGGAAAAAATGCCCAGCAGCAGCCCAATGGGACAGAGATGACGACACCAAGCCCGTTGACGATGGGCAAACAACAATCCAGTGATCAACGCCAACAGCAAAGTCCCGCCAAAGAGTTCAAAGATGGCCTCTGGATGATCCCGCACTCCCAATGTCTGCCCCAAAGTGGTCACAAGCAAGAAACTCAAAATCGGCATGCCAGACCACTTGATCCAGTTTGGCACCAACATTTTGACCCCAATCCAACTCGCCCACTCCGAAACCGCCCCTTGCGGACAAAACATTCCGCACCAAGCCCGCCCCACCAGAATCACCGACAGCAAAACCACAGGAAACCACACCCCCCACATCACATAGATGGCAAAAGTGGTGAAATGGCTCAAAGGGGTAGAGTTTTCTGGGGGTTCAGAGAGAAACGGCGGGACAAAAATCAGGGCAATAAATACAAAAAGGGTCAGAAGTTGCCAAAGCGGAAAATAACCCCGATGCAAAGCAAAAAAGTGTTCCACCCGCACCACCCAGTAAGGACGACGGTGTTCAACACTCTGCCGTCTGTCTGGGCGAGGCGGGGGCGGAAGAGGAGAAACGTATGCACTCTCCATATCGGTCAGGGCATCGGATATCCCTTTTGGCGGCACTGACTCTTGAAGAGGCAAATCGGCCATTCAATCCATCCTTAGAAAACAAACACCAACGTATCAGAAACGCTTTTATGTTCGGCAAAGCCCTTGTTGAAAACGGCAATGGCCCCTTTGATCTCTTTGAGGCCGGTCAGTTTGACATCATCGGCATGACCCGTATCGAGCTTGCGAGAGAGTTCCAGATTCCAAAAGCCATCTTTCCACAGACCTTTGGCACTGACATCAATCAGACTGCCCGAACCAGCCCCCACCATTTTGATCCCTGGGAGAGTCTCTTCGGTTTTTTCCTTACCAGCTTCGACCGTTTCATAGAAAAGTTCGCCCTCATCGCGAATTTTACGAATGTAGACCATCCCACCTTCAGGATGTTCATATTCAGCGGCATTTTCCACCGGGTTAGTCGAAATGATATGGGTAAAATCCTCAGCTAAACCGGCCAAATTGCTGCGTCCCGCCGACCATTGCCACAAATCCACCTTGTACTCTTTTTTGGACAGCATGCAGGAGTCATAATCCCCGCCCATGTCAAAACGCACAATAAACATGTCATCCCGCTGCTTGCCGCGTTTGTACTGCTTGCCGACCCATTTCCAGGGTCGGTACTCCACATCGGCCTGTTCGTCTGACCACCTTGCTGCGAAATAAATCCTCTCCCCAGCCCGACCGGCTTTCATTTGCACCTTGGATGGGCCGACGGCATGATCTGGATCATCTTTGACCGCTGGATTGATCACAACCTCCACCCACCCCTCTTTTCCCCACTCATCAAGCACGCCATCCACCACCGGGGCCACAGACAAAGGAGTGACCGGAATGGGCAAAGGAGGTGCCGCCTGGATTTCCAGGCTTGCCACCAACATCACAAACAAACCACCCCAAAAAAGAGTCATCGAACGCTCCATAGGATTACTCGATCACAAGATGGCCTTCCATGCCCTGTTTCTGATGATCATCAATGGTGCAAAAAACCGGATACGTACCTTTCTTTACCGGCACAAAATAGAGATCTAACTGACCTCCCACCATCAATTCTATGGCGGTAAAATAGGGAGCTTTGATCTCCCCATCCTTGTTGGATTGCAGCTTGCGCGTGGCAATGGCCTTGTAGAACTCTGGCGCGGTAAAATAGTGCTTCTTCTCCCCCTCATTCTTGAGAATAAGCTGATACGCCTTACCAACCTTAAAAACCATATGTTTCGGGTTGTAAGAAAATTCATCCATCGTCACCGTGATTTTTTCCATAGCCTTCCAGTCCGCCGCTTTGACATAGTCAGCACTGTTGACCACATAATCCTCGGCAGCATTCCCTAGATCGCTCAATCCCATAATGGCCAAACCAGCCATCCATGCAGCAAAAATTTTCACTTTCATCGTTACAACTCCTCACAAACAAAGGTTAAAAGATCAAGGATTTGATTGTTTTTCCCACTCCCAAAGAGCGGCCTCAGCCTTGCGCAAAAAGGGGGAATCCTTTTTACTCAAATGAATAAAGGTGCGCATAGCTCCTCTTGCCCCTTCCATATCTTTGAGGGCTTCCAATGCCATGGCCAAACCAAAATAGGCATTATCCTGATTGGGACGCAACTCAATGGCGGTTTGGAAAAAATCCCTAGCCACCTGGAACCGTTCCAGGCCAATCATGGCAAACCCCATATTGACGTGGGCCTCAGGCATTTCTGGTGCGCGTTGCAAAACCCAATGAAAGGCGGTGACGGCATATTCATATCGCTTGGCATGCAGCATCATCGCCCCCTCCTGAAAACGCTTCAGCAGTTCAGGATCGACCGGACGCGCCACTGGTTGGGCCAAAGGAATGGGCGTATGAGAGGTCTCTGGCAATAAATGAATGATCCCACCCAACAACCCAATAAGAGCCACAGCTAGCCCTACCACACTCAACCGTCCGCCGCGCCTTTGCTCCCGTCGCGACAACATGGCCCGCAACGCCGGAATCAAAAAGAAAAACGTGGCAACCAAAGCAATGGCAGCTCCAGCCCCCATCATGGCCATCCCCTCTGGGGCACGTGCCATCTCCGGTCCATGGGCCGACAAAGGGGTCTTACGCGGGGCTCCACTCAAGCCAGACCAGCCCAACCCCAGGATTAACACCCATAAACCCGATGCATATAAATAGGCTTGCAGCCGCGCCAAAGGAAAACGAACAACCGTACAACCCAACGCTGGCAACAGCACCATGGTCATGCCCATATAAGCCAAGGTCACCGCGCCCACGGTTCCATGATAATGAGCGGTCACCATCACACTATCATTCTCGATCAAGGTTCCGGTTGCCACACCCAACACAAACAAGAACAAGGATCCCCACAATGCAGCAGCCCCACCCCCATCCACACGTCGCACTCT
>JADFYY010000186.1 GCA_015232825.1 Magnetococcales bacterium | reverse complement strand
AAAACCCGGATGTGGTTGGTGTGGTGGGACACTGGAGTGGCACGGCGGCAGCCCAAGCTGTTTCCTATTATGGTGATCACAAGTTGCCAGCCCTATTGATGACCAATGGCGAAGACGGGGCGTTAAAAGATAATCCATGGGTGTTTCGTCCTCTGATTGATGAAACCATGGAGACCAGCTTCCTGGCCAACTATGTGCGCAACGTTGTTGGTGAAAAAATGGTTTTTGTGATCCATGAAGCCAATGCCCGTGGTGAGCATCTGGCTGCCACTTTTGATGCTGTTTATCAACGTTTTGGGACAAAAATCCTGTATAAATGGGCGATTAACCCAGATGTCACCCAGATGGATCAGGAACTCAAAGCCGTGGTTGCCGAAGTGGAGGCCAAGAAACTTTTTGGTACTTATTTGATTTTGGGAGAGGCCTCCAGTGGTGCCAAAATGATCTCCTCCTTGCGTGAGGGTGGGGTGCGGCAACCGATAGTCGGCTTACGTCATCTGGCGACCAAAGGGTTTCGAGATGCCTTTGTCGCTTCCTGGAAAGGCAAAGGCTCTCCCTCGGCTGCTCTGAATGGCATGTTGATGACCACACCCATGCTGTTTGATACCGCTGGCGAGCAGGCACAGAAATTTCAAACCGGCTATGCCAACCTTTATAATTTTAAGCCAGACTGGGTGGCCTCCTACGCCTATGAGAGTGCTAAGTTGATGACGACTGCTCTTTCAGAGGTGATTGAAAAAGATAAAGATACCCCTCTGCGTCTCCGTTTGCGTGATCGCATTGCCGCTTATAATACGGTGGAATCCGCCTTTGTTGGTCTCAATGGACCGCTCTTCTTCAATGCCAAGGGCAGTGCCTCACGCGCTACCAAAGTGGGGCTTTCCGATGGGACCAATTTGGTGGCGGCCATGACGCAGTTGTCGCCCATTCGGGAAGAGGGAGTCACCAATCTTCTGGGAGAGGTGACTTCCGGGCGCGCTTTGTATGTGAACGATCGATTCATGTACAAAACCAATGTGGTTTATACCGGTGTCCGTTTTGAGAAGGTCGTCTCTTTGGATCGTGCCACCAATACCACTGAGATCAATTTTAACATCTGGTTTCGTTGGCGTGGGGATTTTGATCCCCAGGATGTGACCTTTACCAATGCGGTGACTCCGATCAAGCTGGAGAGTCCGGTGCGCGAGGGCAAGGATGGCGATATGAACTATCGTGCCTATCGCTTAAGTGGCAAGTTCTATATGGGATACTCCAATGTGGAACGGAACTATGGCACGCAGTTGGTTGGGATGTCCTTCCATCATCGTACCTTGGGCAGCAACAACTTGATGTACGTCAACGATATTCTTGGCATGAACCTGATGGACGCTCAGGAATCCAAAGCGACACTCCCAACGCCATCTGCTGAAAAAGAGTCAAGCAATTGGCTTTCTGCTTTCAATTTTGATAGCAAGGTTACGGATCCCATGGTAGCCAGCCTGATTCGTGACAAGGTGTTGGCTGGGGTGAGCGGTTGGGTTGTCCTGCGGGGGTGGATTTCTCAGGAGATCATGCCACGGGGAGTGGACGGCAATCCTGTTTTTGTGGGTTTTGGTAAGCCTCAACCGCTCTTTTCGATGCTAGATGCTGGTATGGTCTTGAAACCGGATCGTCTGGATGCGCGTGATTTTATTCTCACTAAAGACAATTTTATCTATGTGGCCATTTTTTCTCTGGTCATGAGTGTGCTGGCGCGGCTGTTAGACAACAAGGATCGTGGTCAATTCTGGCGCATCCAAAGCCTTTTCTTGCGCTTGATCTTTTGGCCACTACTGCTGGTGACTCTGGGCAATTTGATTCGAGATTACAGTCTCCATCACTATTCCACTGCCACTGTGGATATTTTGGTGACCTCATTTGACATCCTTTGGTTTTTGATTCCTGCTCGTCTGACGGTTATCTCCATGGAGCGTTTCATCTGGATTCCTTTGGAGACCCGTACCCAGCGCAAGATCCCGAATGTGCTGCGTATGACCTTGAACTTGATTATCTACTTGCTCGCGATTTTTGGGGTGATCGCCTTTGTCATGGACAAGAGCATCACCAGCATGCTCGCCACTTCTGGCGTCATGGCCATGATCATTGGTATGGCCGTGCAGTCCAATCTGCGTGACATCGTCTCTGGGATCATGTTGAATATCGAACGTCCCTTCAATATCGGCGATACGATCAAGCTCAATAACAATATGGGTGTGGTGACGGACATCACGTGGCGTACAACTCGCCTGACCTCGTTGGATGGCCAGTTGCTCTCTTTTCCCAACAGCAAAACGTCCGATTCGGAAATCCAGAATTTCTCCAAACCGCAATGCATTAAAAGAAATCTGAACCTCTATACCGATCCTAGGCATGATCCAAAGGTGGTCCTAGCACTCATCAAGGAGTGTTTGTCAAAGGTCAAAACCATCCAGGGGTTGCCTCCACAGTTTGCCTCCAAGGCTTATTATTTTGGCACCATGTTGTTAGACGATCATTGGGTTTCCCACTATCCGATTGGCATTTTTGTTCCGTTTGCCAAAAGAAAAGCGGCCATTCAGGAGTTTTGGGAGTTGATCTGGCAGAGTTTTCAGGAACACAACATCCTCTGGCGAGATTTCGCGGATGATGACGCCTCTTTTGAACCCATTGGTCAGAGTGTCAAAAAGTCTTTCCAAGCATGAAGAGTATGAAAGGTTCTTATGATTAATTTTTTGAAATCAAAGCTGTTTGTTTTGGCCTGTATGCTGGTTTTCGGTTGTGCGACCCCTGTATCAGCCGGGGAGTGTCGGATTATGGCTGAACAGATGCTGGAGCGACATCCACGTTTGGATGCCCTAAAAAGGGAAGTGCAGGTTGCCAAGGCGAATATTGGACGAACGCAGGGGGGATGGTTCCCGGATTTAAAGCTCAATGGGGCCTTCGGTGAGGAGTACCGCAAGCCAGCCAATGGTGGTACGGTCACCAACATGAACGCCCACACCCTTACCATGACGGTGAATCAATTGCTGTGGGATTTTGGCAAAATCAATGCCGAGATCGCTAAAGCCAATCTTGCTTTGCTGCAAGCAGAGCTGGGCTTGAACAATCAGCGTGGGGAACTTCTGCTGGATGCGGCGACCACCTGTATCAATGTCTTGCGCGGCTATCGTGCCTTGGCTTTAGCTGAGCAATCTGTCGCAAACATTCGCAAGCAGACCGGGTTGGAGGAGAGTCGCGTTGAATTGGGGGGTGGGCTGCAAACGGATGCTTTGCAAGCACGGAGTCAGCTCTCTGGGGCGCAGGCCCGGCATGCACGGGCCAAAGGGGCCTTGAACATTGCTCTCAACCATTTCCGCATGCTGTTTGCAGGGGAGTCGGGTAGAGCGGATACGCTGTATGAACTACAAAACCCGACCAGTCGCCTTCCTGAAACACAAGATAAGGTACTAGAGGAGGTTCTCAACAATAACATCCAACTCCAGATTTCCAAAGTCATGGTTACCAGTAGCCAGATGGAAAAACAGCGGGTGATTGGGGCCGATTTGTCGCCGCGTGTTGGCGCGGTGGTTGAAAAGAAATACAAATCGGATGCCGAAGGGATTCGGGGAAATCAGCAAGAACACGCTTCGCGTATGGAGATTAGCTATCCCTTCAATGTTGGTCTGGCAGGATTTCATGCCCTGGATGGGGCGCGAGAGGGGATTGCCGCCGCAGATAGCCGTTTGCTCGATACACGCCAGCAAGTCGAAGAGCAGGCCAATAATGGCTGGGAGTCTATCATTACTGCCCAGGAAAATGCCGATTTCTTAGAGAATCAGGCACGCATTGCCGCAGAATTTTTGCGCATGGCCAAAGAGGAGCGTATGCATGGTGCCCGCTCCTTGATTGACGTGCTTTCTGGTGAAACGGGTTTGATCAATGCCCAAAGTGACGCACTGGCCGCACAAGCCGATGTGGCCATTGCTCAATTTGGGTTGCTCAAGACCATGGGTTTACTCCATTTGGAGGCATTAAACAGTGGCCCCCGTTTTGTCCTCCCCACAGTTTCTGTTGAGGTTAACAACAAAGAGAGTCCCACCTTGTTGTCAACGCTCCCTCCTGTGGAGAAGAGCGAAGAGATCCTTTTGGTCGCCTCCAAGAGTTCCCCTTTGAACCCAGAGCCTGAAGTCAGGCAACCCTTACCAAAACCGACATGGAGTCCAGAACAGAGCCGTAAGGTGGATGAGCCAGAAAATCAAGGTGAGATCAAACCTGGAGATACGGTCACTTTGATTCAAGATACCCGTTTGCGCTCAAAGCCAAGCATGCGTTCCAGGGTAATCAAGATGTTGCCTGAAGGGACGACGGTTACGGTGATGGCGACAACCCCATATGGCGGAGATTGGCTGCAATTGGAGAACAACGCCTGGATCGCCGCGCAAATGGTTGCAAAATAACAATGGTTAAGCCAAAACAATCCCCCTTTGATGCCATTATTATCGGCTCCGGTTTGGGGGGGTTGGTGGCGGGCGCGTTGTTGACTCAAGGGGGCAAACGTGTACAGGTTCTGGAAAGACATGATAAGTTTGGTGGGGCTGCGACCACCTTTAAACGTCGTGATTTGCAGGTAGAGGCGAGCCTGTGCATCATGGATGGGCTGGATTCCATGGATTTCAAAACTCCGCTTTTTGCCAAGCTTGGAGTGGCGGAGACGGTTCCCATGGCGACCGCGAA
>JADFYY010000185.1 GCA_015232825.1 Magnetococcales bacterium | reverse complement strand
GGAAGACCTCCCCCAGGTGGCGTCTCAACTGCTCGTACAGCGTACGACGACGGCACTTCGGGATAAACACCACATGATATTTGCACTCCCACCTGGAGTGGTTTAGACTTTCTGCTTCACTCATCAGTATCCTCCTTAGTCGTGATGCTTCGGCGGCTCACGGCATAGGAGGATCCTGGTTGACTCCCGTAAATGTCAAACTTCTGCTGTCACCCCGGCAGAGCCGGGGGTTTACCTATTTTAATTATTCAAATTCAGTCAATCAACCTTAATTTATTGCAAAAAAAACGATAACATCATGATCATCCAGAAAAAATCAAGGGACTCCAGTTCACGCCCCACCCTGCTGAAACAGATATTCCAGGGTTGCCACCCGATTATACACATCCGGGTCATGAATCCCCTCAATGTTGAACAGCTCCCTCATGCAAGGAAAGGAGAGATCCACCACCCGCCCAAGCCACTCTGAGGTCAAATAAAACGGCAAGGGGCGCGGATTGCGATAGTGAAGACGGTAATTGTACCCTCGCAAAGCAACCGGACGCAAGAGGGTTGCCCCCATAGCCAAACGATAACGCCAAGTCGGTTTTGTCGTGAAGGCATGACCATAAATACTACGACAAGCCGCCAAAGCAGGGGCGGCCAAGGCGATCATTCTGGCCTCAAGCATGCCATTGTGTTTGCAAGAGAGTGGAATATGCCATGTATCGCGCACAATATCGGCCTCTAAAAATGGATAAATCACCGGGGCGAAACGCAGATTAATATTCAAGTCCCGTGCGGTCCAAAACCGACCGCGAAACAAGGGATAGGTCCGCTCGGTCCATCCCCGCTGCACTCGTCGATCACCAGACGGAGCCAATACAGCAGAACGCATGGCCTCGGTCATGGCATCGGCGTAGGCCTGGGATGAAAAGGCCTTGGTGACAAATCCTGGATGATAACGAGAGTAGAAGCACCACACCACCTCTTGCAAGGAGAGTGGACGATTGGGGAGATAATAAAAATTACGAAAAATCTCTCCTACCGAACCACTCATCAGCACTCGATCACGGCTCCGCTCCAGTCGATCCGCCACGTCCACGCCACTATCGAACAGGCCAGAGGGTTTCCAGCCATCGAACACAATGAGGTTGCGTTCCACATGCTCCCGGCACTGCTCTTGGGTCAAGAGAGGTTTTTTACTCTTGTCGATAATCTCCAGTGGCAGACCAGCCGCAGCGGCCACCTCACGCGCCACATCGACTTCAGGGTCTCCCTGTTGGTTTCCGTAGATGAACAATTCCGGTTTCGCCCCAGCCTCCAGAAGCAAAGCCAAGATCAATCTGGAGTCATACCCCCCAGAAATCGCCGTGCGCAGACGATCGCCAAACAGTTGGATATAAATGCGAAACAACGCCCGCAAACGGTCCAGATACAACCCAGCGACCGCCTCACAATCCACACTCTCCATCTCTGTATGCCAAGGTATCGCCTCAGCCATCGCGGTATGGATCACGCCGTGATCCTCCAGCACAGTCATGGTCCCGGCAGGCACCATACGAATCTGTTTTACAAAGGTTTTCTCACCAAAGGGTGTCCCATTGAAAGCGTACTCATAACACCCCTGCCTCTCCGGTTCAGGATGACGAATCCCGGCAAAAACCGCATGAAACGAATTAGAAAACCAACTCTCCTCGGTATTATAATAGACCTTGCCTGCGTCCAAGCCATCGCGCAACAGATACCACCGCCCCCCCTTGCGCAACACCAGATGAAAATGGCCCCGGCATCTTCTCCAATCCAAAGCGTGACCATCAAAGGCTTCCAAGAGACGCCGCAGGGCCTCATCCCCGGTCAAACCATCAAACGCGAACCATCCGGTAGCCGTAGCCAAATCCCCCTCCTTGGTTTCAACCCAAAAAGGAGCTTGCCCATTGAAGGCACCAAAGAGCCACAACCCCCATCCAGAGGCTCGTACCTGACGAACAAGTGGCAAACCAACGAAGGACAAACGTTGAATCAAACGGGTTGGGATGGAGTCTGGAGTGGTGTTGTCGCGAATCAACAAAAAAATGGCCATGATTGACTCACCGTTCCACGATCAATTGGCTGTTGGCGTGGTCGATCCGCCATTTGCCAATCTTCATTAGTTCCTGAAGTCCGAACAGCGGACGGGTCAATTCGGTCCATTCCGAAGATTTTTTTAACGATTTCTCCTTGGTGGATTTTTTTTTATTCTTGGCTGTTTCGGTCTCTTTCTTTTGGTTTGGCACTTCGATCCCTTCCACATCCCGCAACTCCACATCCCCCACGCGCAAGGAGTGGATCTTGAAGGAGCGCGTAGAAAAAGAGCTACCATCGGCAATGACCGCTTTGCCAACCCCAACAAAATCGGTCGGTTTCAGCGTTCCGCTACGCACCAGCCAAGCCACCACATCTTCTGGCAGTGCCAACTGAGAGGCTCCTGTATCCAATACGGCTAAGATCTCTTGGTTGTTATTGATGCGGATTTTTATGGAATAGACCCCGGCTGGCTCAAGGATCAGAGGGATGGAGCCGACTCGACCAAGCGCGGTGGCCGGGGTACTCTTATCAAACAAAACGGTGGTCTCCTTGCCATCATGGGAGATGACCACACGACCTTGAGCAATTTCCTTGACGACCCCGCCATCCACCCATTCGCCCACGCGATAGCGATGGCCATTGATCACCGCCTGACGTACAAAATTCCGCCCATCCTCGCCCTCGGATGGCACCAGAATTTGGCTCACCTTCCACGGACCGGGCGAGCCAACACCCCCCGACTCCTCACTTTTGACCGAATGGGTTGCAGGCTGTCTGGCTTCTGGGCGGTTGATGGCACCTGTTGGGAAGGTTGGGTCATCGAGGAGGCGACACTCCCCCTTGCGAAAAACCACCGGTTCCCCTTTTCTGATGGAACAGTGAACCACCTCCTCCCCGGCCAAAGCTGTGGAAGCCATCAGGAAAAACAGCACCACGCCCATTGGAATAAGCCCATTCACATGGATTGCATCAACAAGGTGACCGCATTTGCGGCCAGCCAAGCATCCCGTCCGGTCACCTTGTAGCCTTGCATCAAAAAATCCGTCATCCGTCCAAGATCCCCGCGCGCATCGCGTGGAATTTGCTTCAGCCATCCCAGGATATGCTGTTTGCCATACTTGTCAAACAAGCCGTTTTTCCAGTTGCCAGGGAAGCCTTGTCGATCCTTGGCAAACCAAGAGATGCCAGTTTCCGTGATATCCAGCAGAATCTCTGTGGTGACCTGAAAAGGTTGGATCACCTCTTCCAGGGTTGCAACCACGTTATCCACAAACCCTTCCACTGAGGATTCGCACAACCCGGACGCCAGTTCAAACGAAAGACGGGTTTTGGCAATACGCTTTTGATCCACGCCACGCAGGTGTTGATTCAAGATCTGTTGGGCATCCACATTGGCATGGTAGGTGGTTCCGTCAAAGTTCCCCTTTTTCAAAATGGTATGGACGCGATCCGTGTTTTCGCGTTCATCGAATACGGCATGATAAAAAAAGTGGCGAATCTCCCCCAGAATCAAGTCGTCCGCATCGAGATAATAGATTCTCACCCCGAACCAAGCCCGATCATCCAGGCCACCCATGGCATACAACGGGGTATAGTCGAAAGTGAGTCTCCCTACTTTTTTGGCAAACTCCTGCTGCACCATTTGGGCATCCTGGTGCTGTTCATATTGAAAAAAAAGGGTATTGTCGCGAATTCTGGCCGTTGTGCCAGAAAATCCTTCAAGAGATTGTTTTGAAGGTGTTTTTTCGTGCTTTTTCTCGATTTCTTTTGAAATTTCATCATACAAAAGATTTTTGTCTTCCGGGATTCGGGTCTCCTTGCGAGCCGGTGGCGGTTTTTTTCCGTCAGGCAAGGGGCATTCATTGTGATTGGGGGTAGTGTTCCAGCCAGCACCGACATTCTCGCCATCCGGGCGGTTGAAATCGTCACGGAATGGGGTTGTCCCAATCTCCTGGGCATGCAGTGGAGCCGACCACACCATGCCCATCACGATCATCAACCACAACGCCACTCTCACATGGCCCCCAGATAGGCCCGATAGAAATGAAGTACTCTGGAGACATATTGCTGCGTCTCCACATAGGGGGGGACAGTATTACCAAACTTTTTAACCGCACCTGGTCCAGCATTGTAAGCCGCCAGAGAGAGAACCAAGTTGTTGTCGAACTGCCCCAGCAGATCACGCAAATAACGCACGCCGCCATGAATATTGTCCACGGGATCCATACGATCCATCACACCCAGATCTTTGGCTGTGCCTGGCATAAGCTGCATCAATCCCACGGCCCCCTTAGGAGAGACGGCCAAGGGGTTGAAATCGGATTCGGTCTTGATCACGGCCTTGATCAAGGCGGTATGAATCCGATACCGCATGGAGGCATCCTGAATGGTTTCAGAAAATCCTTTTTTCCCATCGGTCAGGTAGGTTGGATAGGTGTTTTGGCCATATGAGACCACCTTAGGCAATGTTTTGTTACGACCGTCGTAGTGGATCACCTTGGAAGAGGTGGCGGTCAGAGGTCTCTTTTTGGAGGCGTCTGTCGGAAAACTGCGCCACTTTTTCACGTCTTTGGAAGCCGAAGAGATCAATAAGCGATATTCCGGGCCTAAGGGTCGATCTGTGAGATGAATGACACCATTGGCATCGGTAAAGGTGAAAATATCCGCCATGGCGGGTTGCGCCAGCAACCAGATCCCGAACGCTGACAACAGCCAACAGGTATTCCTGAGCATTCCCATACGTTTTCCCATGAAGAAAATGATCGTTTCAGCCAACCAGGGGCTTTGCCCCTGGACCCCACCAGGGGGATAATCCCCCTGGACCCCTAATAATTGATTACTATTAAAAAA
>JADFYY010000184.1 GCA_015232825.1 Magnetococcales bacterium | reverse complement strand
GTTGGATGGCTTGGGCCAGCCGGTCATAATCGCTTAGAGGAAGAGCTTGAGCAGGCGATTCTTCTGTGAGCCAATCAATGACGCGGCGTTTCAGTGGATCTGTTAGGGTCCAGTTCATGATGGCCTCCTTTTCTTTTGGGTTTGTCTTGCATCTCCTTGGCTTGCTGAAAAAACATTGACCGTTTGTACATTTGGATCGTTAAGGCGTTCGGATGGTTCCAATTTTATGGTAACAGCGGCGGAAGTTTCGTGATACATTGTGACAAATCATGGGGGATTATCCAAAAAAACCTTGTTAAATAGAGAAAAAGTGGGTGTCGTTTAGTGTTAGGCATGAAATATGCATTAATTGCGATAAGAACAATAACACTTAATGACCGATTCGACGGGATGGAGGCCGACCATGAAATATGTCGTAGAGCTTTTTGATGGCAGGAGAATCCGTGGGCTCCTGATGAGCAAGCAACAAAAAGAAGAATTGATGAATAAACTGGATCAACTGGACCCGACGCTTGGTGTTGTGGTATTGGATGTTACACCAGAACATCTTTGGAAGGCTGGCAAGCATGCGGACGCCAATCGGCGAAGAGCGACTCCCTGGATGGATTTGGAGAGAACTTTACCCTTGGATCGTATGATGGCTTAAGAGCAGGCATTCATGTCAAAAAAACTCACTTTTTTTATCGTTGACGACGATCCGTTCTCCATTCATCTCTATACCAGTTTATTGGAAGGGGTTGGACATACGGTTCATTCGACGACGGACAGCAGTCGTGCTATGGAGCAGATTCTGACTGGCAAGGTGGATTGTGCCATTGTGGATATCATGATGCCTGGCTTGGATGGTATGTCATTGTGTCAGAAACTGCGGAATGAGCCGCTTTTGCATGACCTTAAAATCGTCATAGTCTCCGGTAAACAGTTTGATTTTGATCGGGAACGGGCCTATACATTCGGCGTGGACGGCTATCTGGTCAAGCCTGTCCAGCCGGATACTTTTGTTGCGCAATTGATGAAAATCATTGAGGATCAGATTGAACTCAAATATTGGGGGGTGCGGGGAACCCTGCCAGTATCTGGCAAGAAAGCACTGTATTATGGCGGCAACACCTCGTGTGTCGCCTTGGAATTCTCACGGGGAAATTTGATCATTTTTGATGCGGGAAGCGGCATCAAGCATCTCTCCGATCATCTGATGATGCGCAAGAAAACGCGACTTGAGGCCAAGATTTTTATTTCCCATCCCCATTGGGATCATATCAACGCCTTGTCGTTTTTCAAGCCGTTGTACATTCAGGGTAATGACCTGGAAATCTGTGGGGCCTCCCATGGGGATATCTCCATGCGGGAGTTGATCGTGGCCCAGATGGATGGGGTCTATTATCCGACCAAAATTACCGAATTCGCGGCTAGGGTCTATTTTCGCAATCTCAAGGAGGAGACCTTCCCGATTACCGAACGGATCATCATGAGTTGCATGTTGCTCAATCATCCAGGGAACTGTTTGGGTTATCGCGTGGATTATAATGGTCGCTCAGTCTGTTATATCACGGACAATGAGATGTATCCCAAGGAAAGCCCTTACCGTAATATGCATTATATCAATAAACTCGCTGATTTTGTCCGCAACACCGACATCTTGATCACCGACAGTACCTATATGGACAAGGACTATGTGAGCAAAGTCCATTGGGGACATTCTGCCATTTCGCAGGTGGTGGAGCTGGCCCATCTGGCCCAGGTCAAGGCACTCCATTTGTTTCACCATGACCCAGACCAAAGCGACGACACGATTGCGATTAAGGAGCAGACAGCCAAAGTCAAATTGCAGCAATTGAGTCCTGAGATTGCGTGTCTGGCCCCCAGAGAGGGCCAGAGTTTTCTGATTTAATCCCCCTTACAGGGCTTGCATTGTGCGCAATAAGGGTTGCACTGAGCCTAGATGCATATCTCCCATGGGGTAGAGCATCTGCTCTTCTTTGATGTTGTGTTGCCGCATCAAGACCATCAGTGTGGTTCCGGCCCGAATTACCCCCGCAAGATCGTTTTGGTTGACGGCTTGGCGCATTTGGCCAATGACGCCGAGCATTTGGCGGTGCTCCATGCGCATCACCATGGTTGGCCCTTGGGTCATGCCGGTGGCCTGCTCAAAGGCCGGAAAGAAACCTTGCTCTTCCATGTTGAAATGGTGCGTCATGCCCAGTTCAAATGCGCCAAAAAGTGAACGTGTGGCCTCTAGATTACCGGATTGGGCAGCGTTTTCAGTGGCGGCATAGAGTTCATCGCAACGGTAATGGTCAAATCCCATGAAATCTTTGAGGCCTCTCTCCCGGTTTGCGTTGGGAGCGCGATGGAGTACAACACGCCATTGAGTCGGTCCATTCTCCAGGGGATGCCAATCATACGACCCCCAGAATTTTTCCTGAAAGCTAGACAGAAGTGGCTGGAGCGAGGTTTCAGCGCAGACTTCCAAAGAGTCCTTGCCTTGCAGGGTTTCAAACGTGCTGATTAGTTTTTCCAGCTTTTCGTTTGCATTCAGTCCTGCTAAATTCAATACCGTGTTATTCATGTTTTCATCCTTGCTGAAATTTTGTTGATGGATACAAAGATAGACCCAATTGACGCACTTTGCCTTGACATGCATCAATCTTGCTACCACGATTTAAAAAAAAAATCACATTCACAATAAAACAAAAAAAGAAACCACGCCATGTTGCCATCCGCTGGACTGCATATTGATCAGGCTCCCCCATTGCACCTCCCTTTTCGGTTTTTTGCCACCGCTCCCATCTTTGCAATTCTGACCGGTTGCGCGGTGTTGTTTTGGGGAGGGGAGGTGCTGCTGACTCCACTGCTCTCGGTTACGGTGGCAACACTCCACTTGACGCTGTTGGGTTGGCTTCTCATGAGTATCTGTGGGGCCATGATCCAAATGATTCCTGTGCTGGCCGGGATTCCGGTCCCTTGGCCAAGGGGAATCCCATGGGTTCATGCTTTGCTTACCATCGGGGTACTCTCTTTGTTTGTGGGTCTGGTGTGGCAACCTTGGGTTTTGCCGGTTGCCTTGGGTGGTGTTGGGTTGGCTGTGACGCTATTTTTTGTCTTGGTGGCTGTGGCACTGGTCAAGGCCCCGGCCAAACACCCTACGGTCAATGCCATGCGTATTGCCCTGCTCTCATTGGCCGGAACCCTGATCCTGGGAGCCCTCTTTTTGTTTGAATATTGGCATGGCTTTTTGGATCTGGACCGTTATGCGTTGGTGGGGATTCATCTGGTATGGGGCTTGTTGGGCACCATGGGCACCTTGATTGTTGGGGTCTCCTTTCAGGTGTTGCCGATGTTTTATATGACGCCTGAGTTTCCGTCCCGTTCAGCCAACTGGATTTTGATCGGCATGGGGCTTTTTTTGGTGCTTTTTCCGGTGGCTCTGATCTGGGCCGCCCCTCCTGGGTTACTTTATGTCGCAGCCTTGCCTGGCGTCGGGGCAATCGCTTTGTATGGGGTTGAAGTTCGGCGCATGCTGCAACAGAGAAAACGCAAACTTGTAGATGCCACGTTAAGATTATGGATTTTTGGTTTTGCTTGTGCCGTGGCGGCATTGTCTCTGTTGGCCCTTTGGCCTGTGCAGGAGGATGAGCGTTGGCGTTTTTTGTTTGGCATTCTCTATGTGCTGGGTTGGGTCATGCCGATCATTGTCGGCATGTTGCACAAGATCGTGCCGTTTTTGGTGTGGTTCCACTGGTTTAGCCCCTTGGCCGGATTGCGGGAAATTCCCATGATGGACGATCTCTCTCCGTTGCGGGTCGTGAATGCTCAGGTGGTGATTGTCGTGGGTACGGTTGTGGCGTTGGTTGTGGCGGTGTTTACTGGATGGGATCTGGCGGTGCGTCTGGGAGGGGTGGGTTTGATCGCGGTTGGCGGCGTTTCATTGTACGCCTTGTGGTTCGCTTTGCGCGTCAAACCCCCGAAAATGCCAGAAGTGCCAGATTTCGCAAGTTTTTTCAAAGACATGGTCCCGCCACCGCAAAACCGGTGAGTGAGAGATTGGGGTCTTTAAGGATTATCCGTTTGAACCCATGGCTCCAGCTTTATCCTTGGCTTCTTGGGAGATGTCTACACGAAAGGAACGCAGATTGAAGCCAGATATGGGTTGGGTAGCCATGGCACTCGAAAAGGGTTTCTCACTCGATGTGTTCGAGACCAGCTCTTTGACGCTTTGATGTAACTTCAATGTGTTGTTCCCAGAGTTGAAGATCGAGCCAGTCGCGTCGGTTGTTGCTCCAATACTCATACATTGCCTCCATTTGTTCGGGTGCAGTTTGTCAGGTGCAAGAGAATAGATTCCATTAATAGCAATTATTCCTTTGTCTGATTTTTTTGTCAACAGCAAAATTGTTTTTTAGTGCGGGATGCGAGAATGAAGAGTTTATCCAGTGTGCGTTTGACCTTATTTTTCACCAGTGGCTTGTCGCTTGGCGAATGGGATCGTTTGGGGATCTTGGAGCGCGAAGTGGCACTGTATCGCGCCTTGCGGCCCCATTTGGGCGGGATCACGTTTGTGACTTACGGTGATGGTCGGGATTTGGCATACCGTCAGCGTTTGCAAGGGATTGATGTGGTGTGCAATCGCTGGGGCTTCTCTGGTGATTGGTACTGGCGGTGGTTGGCCTGGATGCCAGCCCGATGGAAATTGGGACAGGTGATTTTCAAAAGCAATCAGATGCCAGGAGCGGATACGCCGTTGGCTCTGGCAAGACGCTATCGAAATCCGTTTATTGCGCGATGTGGTTATCTGCATTCGTCCTTTATCATTCAAAAACAGGGTGTCGCATCCGTTGAGGCCGAACGGGCTTTGGCTCTGGAGCGGAAGGTATTCCAAGGGGCCGACCGGGTGGTGGTGACTACAGCGGAAATGGCAGAGGTGG
>JADFYY010000183.1 GCA_015232825.1 Magnetococcales bacterium | reverse complement strand
TGCGCTCCTTGTCGAGCTTCATGAGATTGTTGGGGCAGATGTACATGCAGGCGGTTTTGTCTTGACCCTTGCAACCGTCGCACTTGGCTTGGATGACGAAACTTGGCATAAAACTCTCCAGTCAGTAAATAACAATGAGGATGATCGAACGGTTAGTTGTTAACCATAAACGACTGCTATCAAACGATGAGACTAACGATTAACAAGGCCACGATATTGGTGATCTTGATCATCGGATTGACTGCGGGTCCTGCTGTATCCTTGTAGGGGTCGCCCACCGTATCACCCGTGACCGCCGCCTTATGGGCATCAGAACCCTTGCCACCAAAATGACCCATTTCGATGTATTTCTTGGCATTATCCCACGCGCCACCACCGGTGGTCATGGAGATGGCGACGAAAATCCCGGTGATGATGGTTCCCATGAGTACACCACCCAAAGCCTGCGCACCCAAAGCGAAACCAACCAGAATCGGCACCAAAACCGGCAACAAAGAAGGCACAACCATTTCGGAAATCGCCGCCTTGGTCAACATGTCCACGGCTTTGGAATAGTCGGGTTTGCCCGTCCCTTCCATGATGCCCGGAATTTCTCTGAACTGACGACGTACCTCAATCACCACACTACCTGCCGCACGTCCCACAGCCTCCATGCCCATGGCTGCGAACAAATAGGGCATCAAGCCACCGATGAACAAGCCCACAATGACCAAATGGTCAGAGAGGTTGAAGGTGATGCCGTGAACAAACTTTTCCAACTCATGGGTATAATCGGCAAACAGCACCAGCGCGGCCAAACCGGCTGAACCGATGGCATACCCTTTGGTAACCGCCTTGGTGGTATTGCCCACAGCGTCGAGGGGGTCGGTGATATCACGAATTTCCGAGGGCAGATTGGCCATTTCGGCAATACCGCCAGCATTGTCCGTGATGGGACCATAGGCATCCAGAGCAACGATAATTCCAGTCATGGAGAGCATGGAAGTTGCGGCAACGGCAATTCCATAGAGACCAGCCAAATGATAAGCGGCAATGATGCTGGCACACACCGCCAACACTGGGGCGGCTGAGGCTTTCATAGAGACGCCCAGACCTGCGATGACATTGGTGCCGTGGCCCGTTTCAGAAGCCTTAGCAATCCCTTGCACCGGAGAGAATTCCGTAGCGGTGTAATATTCCGTGATCATCACCATGGCTGCGGTTAAAACCAAACCAATCATTGCAGAACCATAGATTGCCATGACGCTGTAATCCGGGTTGCCACCCATGATCCACTTAGTAACAGGCAAATACAGCACTGCGGCAATGACCCCAGACGCAATCAAGCCACGATAAAGAGCGGCCATGATCTTTCTGCCAGGCACATATTTGACGAAATAGACACCAATAATGGAGGCGATGATGGAAACACCACCCAAAACCAAAGGAAAGACCAAAGCGTTACCGAAATTCGGCATAACCAGCGCACCCAAAAGCATGGTGGCCACCACAGTCACGACATACGTCTCAAACAAGTCGGCGGCCATACCGGCACAGTCGCCCACATTGTCGCCCACATTGTCCGCGATCACGGCAGGATTGCGCGGGTCGTCTTCAGGAATGCCCGCTTCGACCTTACCCACCAAGTCCGCACCCACATCCGCACCCTTGGTAAAGATACCACCACCCAACCGGGCGAAAATGGAGATCAAGGAGCCACCAAAGGCCACACCCACCAGAGGTTTCAACAATTGGGACATGTTGCCACCACCAGCGGATAATTTCAAAATCAGGAAGAAAATCGCCACACCCAACAGGCCCAAACCCACCACCAGCAGACCGGTGATGGCCCCGCCACGGAAAGCCACCTGCAAGGCCGCATCCATGCCTTTTTTAGCGGCCTCAGCCGTGCGCACATTGGCCTTCACGGAGATCCCCATCCCAATGAACCCAGTCGCCCCAGACAAAACCGCACCCACGGCAAAGCCGATGGCGGTGGTTATGTCCAGAAAAAGGGCCATCATCAGAAACAACACTCCACCCACATAAGAGATGGTCGTGTATTGACGTCTCATGTAGGCCCTAGCACCTTCTTCCACAGCTCCCGAAATTTCCTGCATCCGTTCAGAACCCGCCGGCAATCCCAAAATCCAGCCACGGGATATCCACCCGTAAGCCACTGCGCCAAACCCGCATAGTATGGCGAAGTACAACGCTCCCATCGACATTTCCATAACCTCAAGCCCCTTTTCCTTTTAAAATGTTTCATCCAACCCGCCCAAGCGGATCACCCGGTTCAAACAAAACTTTTACTTCATCGGACTTTAGCCGACGATGGCACACAGCGCGGAAAAAACCACTTCCATATCCTGCATTCCGTCCACGGTTTGAATGGCCCCTTTGCCGCGATAGAACTCAAGAACCGGGGCGGTTTGCGCATGATAGACCGACAAACGGTTGCGCACGGTCTCTTCGGTGTCATCGGCCCGGGTCACCAAGGCTCCCCCGCACTTGTCACAGATACCGGCTGTGGTCGGCTTCTTGTGCTGAGTGTGGTATCCCTCCCCACACTTGCCGCACGTTTGACGCCCCGTAATGCGAGCCACCAAGGCATCATCATCCGCCGTGATGTCAATGACGTGGTCAATTTTCAATTGACGCTGGGTCAACATTCCATCCAAAGATTCTGCCTGAGATACCGTTCTGGGGAAACCGTCGAGGATGAAACCAGAGGCGCAATCGGGTTCACCGATTCGATCTGCGATAATCCCCACCACAATGGCATCGGTCACCAATCCACCACTCTCCATGGCGGCCTTGGCTTGCAGACCGACCGGGGTTCCGGCCTTGACTGCTGCCCGCAACATGTCACCGGTTGAGAGTTGAGGTATTGAATATTTTTCTGCGATTCTGCGGGCTTGAGTACCTTTTCCTGCGCCTGGCGGTCCCATGAAAATCAGATTCATGTGTGGCTCCTTACCTAATTTTTGATGAAATGAAAACGAGTTTAATGCTATTAATCAATTTTTGGAATTCAAAAATTTTTATATATTAACCGATTTTCAAGAATTTGTCTCCAACAAAAAAACACCAAACTGAAAAAAAATCACGACTCAAAAGATTCGCGTGCATAAAGAGCCAGACGGGCCAATGCATCCCCATCCACATCCCCTGGCACGGGCTTAATCCCGGTCATCCAGTCTAACAAGTCCGCATCGGAATGTTGCAGCACAGCCTCCATCCGCAAGCACTCCGCATCCTCCATGTTGGTCAACTCTCTACTCAAAAAGCGATGTAGAACGCGCTCCATTTCGGCCATGGAACGACGGGAGGCCAGATAAGAGAAGCGGCGTTGCGCTCTGGTTTGTGGCAGTGGGGCTTGAGGAAACAGAAGTTGCTCCACTTATTCCCCATCAAAAACGGGCAAATCCCGCAACCAATCGCTGCCATTGGCAATCTGCCCATCCCAAGGTGGCTTGCCATAATAGAGGGCCCCTTCGGTCAACACATTGCGATAATGGGCATGGTGAAAATTGGCTTTACGGAAATCCGTTCCACGCAAGTCGCAAGAGATAAAACGGGTTCCATCCAAAGAGGCTTCGCGCAGGCAGGCTTGGGTCAGATTCGCGCCCGAAAAATCGGCCCGATCCAGATTGGTTTGGATGAACTGCACTTTTTCGAGGTCCGCATGGTGAAAGACGATCTCTTGCAGCGAACTCAACATGAATGAAGCTTCCTTGGCTTTTGCCCATTCAAAGGTGGTTTGCGCCATCTCCGTGCGCTGAAACAATGCATGTTCCAGCTGGGCGTGACGAAAGGTCACACGGGTAAACTGACATTCCACGGCATGTAAATTGCTTAAATTACAGCCATCCAGGTTGACATCGATCAGACACCCTCCCGAAAAATTGATTCCAGTAAGATTTTCACCTGAAAAATCAATTCCTTCGATGAGAGTAAAGGAGAGGTCCACATCCACGAGCGAACCATTACGCCCAACAGCGAGCATCAAAGTGTTTTTATCCGTAAATCGTTGCATACGATACTACACTATTGAATAGGGATAGAATGTTACATTATTGAATGAAGTCTAACACAGACCCCCCAGACCATCCAAGTAAAAATCGGATATTGAATGAATTATCGTGATGCATTCACGATTCCTCTTTTTTGATCATTTCAATAAAACTTTTCATCAATTGCGGATCCCATTGACCTGAATTCCACTCCTTTTCAAGAATGGACAAGGCCTTTTCCTTAGGCATGCCCTGACGATAAACCCGGTCACCAGTCATGGCATCCCAGGTGTCGGCAATCGAGACGATGCGCGCCAACAGAGGAATCTGATCTCCAATCAAACCATCAGGATAGCCACGACCATCCCAATGTTCATGATGCCATGCGGCGATCTCCATGAACTCGTGAAAGCGATGCAAAGGACGCATAATGGTGGCTGTATGCTTGGCATGGGTGCGCATGATGACGAACTCCTCATCCGTCAAAGGACCAGGCTTGTTGAGGATGGCGTCTGGGACGCTGATCTTGCCCAAATCATGCATCAACGCCCCCTTTCTAAGCATCTGCAATCTTTCTTTTGACAATCCCAAATATTGGCCCAGCATGACGGCATATTTGGAAACACGGGCTGAATGGCCTTGGGTATAGGCATCTTTGACCTCCAAGGCCTTGCTCAAGGCTTTCAAAGTTTGCAAATAACTCTCCTCATTTTCATTCATCAGGTGACAGATATTGTCGGCCATGGCATTGATGGATCGTCCCAAATCCCCGATTTCATCGTTGGGCAGGGGTAAGGGAATCCGTTTCTCCATAGCACCAGAACCAAAGGCTAACATGACTTTAGAAAAATTGGTGATATGACGAATCGTCAAGAAGTGCAACAACACCCAAATAAAAACAAACAACAATACTCCAGAAATTATTGAAAATAT
>JADFYY010000182.1 GCA_015232825.1 Magnetococcales bacterium | reverse complement strand
ATCCCATATTCAGATCAACGCCGCCGGTTTTACGTGCAGGGGCTGGCAATGCCCTGACCGCTTTCTTTGGGATGGGGGCATTTTTTGGAGGGGCACTTCTGGACCGTGATGCCGTCTGAGGCGGTTGACCAATATTGAAAAAGGTCATGGATTGACTCAAAATATCGGCTTGGGCACTCATTTCTTCTGAAGTGGCAGCCATCTCCTCAGATGCGCCAGCGTTTTGTTGAATCACCTGATCCAATGTCTGAATCGCCTGATTGATCTGTCCTGCCCCCTGGTTCAGCTCCTGGTTGGCAGCGGTAATTTCCTGAATTAATTCCGCCGTTTTCTGAATATCCGGGACCAGTTTATCAATGATCCCGCCAGCCCGCTCTGCCACATCCACGCTGGAAGCAGAAAGATGACTGATCTCACCGGCTGCGGATTGGCTTCTTTCCGCCAGTTTGCGCACCTCAGCCGCCACCACGGCAAACCCTTTGCCATGTTCTCCAGCCCGTGCCGCTTCAATTGCGGCATTCAATGCCAACAAATTGGTCTGGCGCGCAATCTCTTCTATGATGCCAATCTTGGAGGCAATCTCCCGCATGGCCCGTACAGCCTCACTGACCGCGATTCCCCCTTCCGCTGCATCTTTGGCGGCTTTTTGCGCAATGCTTTGGGTGGTGTTGGCGTTGTCTGTGGTTTGTTGGATGTTCGAGGTCATCTGTTCCATGGCCGCTGAGGTCTCCTCTATGGAGGCCGCCTGTTCGGTCGAGCCTTGAGAAAGGTTCTGTGCGGCATTGGAAATCTCGCTGCTCCCCGATGCAACCTGTAATGCAACACTGTTAATATCACCAATGACCTGCCGCAGCTTCGCAGCCATATTGGCTACTGTAGATGCGAGTATGCCCACCTCATCCTTACGATTCAAGTTGTTCTGGATCGTCAGATCACCCGATGCAAACCGTTCCAGCATGCCCATACAGACCCCAAGCGGTTTGGTGATGCTGAGCGTGACAGAGATAGCAATAATAAAAGTGAACAACGCAGCAATCAAACCAATAACCATAAGCCAATACCAAAGCGTCTCAGTTGTGCCGACGATATGAGCCAGTTTCGCGTTGGACTCTTCGATCTGACTTTTCCGCAACGGTTCGAGTGCGTGCCGAAGGTTTTCTGCGGCCTTGTCAAACTCTTCCATGATGACATCGCCAGCCTCCTTGCCCTGACCAATATACGCCTCCACCATTTTCTGCCCGGAAATGACAAATGCCTCGAAATTCTTTTGAATCTGCTCCACTTGGCGCAACGCCTCCTGGTTATTTTCATCTCCAAACATCTTACGGAACTTGTCGCTTCCGGTGCGCACTTCGGCGGCAAACTCCATCGCCTCCTTGACAGCATCCCGTTCCCCGGTAAGGGAGGCATCGGTCATAAACTGTTGCACGGCATTGACATCTCCCGACATCTTTTCCGCCAACATGGCAAACGGCACCACTTCATCACGCAACTGAACAGCCTCTTTTTCTATCCCCTTGAGTTCAACCAGTGCCATACCAAAGGCAATCGACACAATCAGAAGAACAATTGCAAAACCAAAACCCAAACGGATACCAATTTTAAAATTACCCATAAGCCCCCCCTTACACAAAACAACAATGAAAATAAACGGTCATTTATGTCTTAGACGCAAAAAAAACATAACATCTTGAACGAAGCATCTCTTTTAAAAATCAGTCATAATTGAGTGCCAAAACCTTGGTGGGAATCCCTTCCTGCTTTTGGATGGTTTTGGCCATGCGGTCAGCGGCCTCACGGACACGGTAGTTCATACGAACCGAGAACCACCGCCGATGATTCTTTTCAAACAAGTGGACATAAGGATTTCCCCCACTCGCTTCCAGATTTTTTTTCAACTGTTCTGCTTTTTCCAAAACGGAATAAGAACCGATTTGCACCACATAGAGTTTACCTGCCGCACGAAAAGATTTTTCGGTGGCAACGCCGGAAACCCCAGTATTGGCTCCTCCCCGCGCGGTGGAATCAGCTTTCACAGGTTCTGGTTTGACTGGAGGAGCTTTCGCAGGCATTTCACCGACAGGGACGCGCCCAGCTTTAGGCGGCGGTGGTGGCGGATGTTTGACAAAATCTGACGGAGGTAGAACCTCCTCATCATCAGCCTTCTCTGGCCCATCATTCTCTACGGAACGGACCACACTTAACGTTTTGGCAGGCAGGAAACGATTTTTGGAGGATTCAGAATCCGTATTCAAACGATTGGGAGGTACTTTTATGTTCGACTTGTCCAACTGAGGCTTGGAATCCTCACGCTCTGGCAAGGGTTGGGGTGCCGTAGCACGATTCTGGATCGTCGGCTCCCAATACCTTTTTTTGTCCTGAGTGGATTTAGCATCCCCCTTCTCATCAACGGGCTTGACATCCTTTGAGGCCAAAGATTTCGGAGAGATGGGAGGCGGTTCAGGCTTAAAAATCTGCACATACGACGAAGGCTCTCCTGAAATGCCCTTTTTAACCACCACCGGAGGCTCAACAACCGGAGATTGTTCTGAAGACCGAAACACACCACTCCCCAGAACGCCCACAACACTCAACAACACCACCCCTCCAGCCACATACATGGCACGAGGATTAAGACGAAGAGGAATTTTTCCAAGAAACGATCCTTGACGCATGGGTCTGCCCGTTTTCATGGCAACCCGCACCATGGCGCGCGTAATGACCTTGGAGTTGTTCTGTCTGACCTGCGGAAGGATACGCTTTAGCAGGTGATCGATCTTTTGCGGAACACCTTGAGAATACCTAAAAAACTCAACCCACCCCATCCAAGAGACCCGAACTGGCCAACCTGTGGATTTGCTCAATTGAAAAGCGAGATAATCCCAGACCTCACGACGGGTCAATGGAGTCACCTCGCAAGAACCGACCACCCGTTCCGCCAAATTCCGACCCACTTCCGATGCGATTAAGGTACGCAGTTCCGGTCTACCAACCAACACCAATTGAACCGGTCTGACCCCTTCGGAGACAAAACCAACCATCATCTCCAGCAAGACCAACTGCTCTTCATTGAGAAGATGGGCCTGATCCACAGCCAAAACCAGCTTGCGTCCCATGGCGATTCGTTCTTCCATGGCATCGATCAGATCCTGGGCAGTCAAGACCGGCATGGAACGGGGCAGATGAAATTCAGGCGCATCGTTTTCAACCGGGGACAAAGATCCGAACTCTCCCCCCATGGTTAAAGAGGATGCGGTAATCAGTTGTTGCAAAAATTCCGCATCGGAGATTTCAACAGAAGGAATCACCGCCAGATCCCGATTATCAGGCAGCATGCCGTTGAGTCGCTTGATCAAAGCACTCTTTCCGCTCCCTTCGCCACCGGTTACGAGAATAACGCCCTCAGCCCGAAGCAAGGAAACCCGCAAGGCACGCCAAATCGACGCATGACTCTTCGCAGAAAAGAATTGCGGACGACGATTGGTCTGCCGATTTTCAGCAGATCGCGGGGATGCTAGAACCTCTGATTTAGCCACTTCCATATCGATTCATCGATGCCTGATAAGACAAATTCAAGTTTGACGTTCATCCATGATGGCATCATAACAGAAACCCCTCATGCAAAACAGTCAGAAAATATAATCCACTTACGCTGCGGAGCGAACTCTCTCGGACGCCGAGGTGGATTCCAGTAGAGCCGTCAACTCCCCGACCGCCATGCCAATGGGAGAACCCGCCACATCGGCCCTTTCTTGCAACTCCTGAAAAAAATTCATCACGTAGCGCAAACGCCGCGCAGGAATATGGTGCAACTCCTCTTCCCAACGGGCTAAAAGTGACATCCATCCTTGCACAGACAACGTTCCAGGAGGCGTACCAACCATTTGTGCATCCCGCACCAATGCATGACGCAAGGCCTCGATCAAAGGTCTGGCACAATCCAGACGCTCCTTTTCGATCTCTCGCTCCAACTGCATTAACGTAATCATGATCTCCCCTTGTGTCACAGCCCCATAGCTATTCATAACTGATTTCCTTGCAATAAAAAAGTGATCCATAAAGAGAATCTCTAATGAGACTAACGGCGGATATCCACCAAGGCTTCTCGTTCCAACTCCATGGCCTCTTCTTTGGCTCTGGCATAAATTCGAAATTCTGCTTGTCCATTTCCAACCGGTCGTTCTCTGGATGGTAAAACGGTTGGTGCCGTGAAGGTCCAGCTTTCGTGATCGGTTGTGAGCGGGGCTCTGGTCGGCACATAGACTGTTTCTGTCAAAGCGGCGGCGCGCTGAGCATTGGATTCAGACCGTGAGGGCATTCCAGGCAAAAAATCACGAAATGAAAAGGGTGACTCGTCAGAAACCGGAGGCTTGGCACCCTTTGCCCCTTGAACCAACATGGAATCTCTTTTCCATGTGGCCGATTGAATGGGTAAAAATGCGGAGTCACTCATGGTAAAATCTCTTTTCGGGCAATGCGGCACATTAGGAAAAACAGCCAATCACATTAAAAAAAGCAACATTGATGCCAACACATTCAGAGAGGCCAGTAAAAATCCACGGAATGACTCTTTTGTCTGCTCCCGAAAAGCAAACCAATGTGATAGAATGGTCTTTCAACGCTGGTTCATGGACCATGCCCATCATAACCCATCAAAAGAACGAGTACGCTCATGCACGACAAAGACGGAAAAATTTGGATGGACGGAAAACTCACAGAGTGGCGCGATGCCAAAGTTCATGTCCTGACCCATACCCTGCACTATGGTCTTGGCGTGTTTGAGGGCATACGCTGCTACAAGACCGCTTCGGGACCGGCCATTTTCCGGTTACCAGAACACATCAACCGCTTATTTCAGTCGGCGCACATCCTCAACATGGCCATGCCGTTCACCCGTGAGGAGATCTCCAACGCCTGTCTGGCCGTTTTAAAAGCCAAC
>JADFYY010000181.1 GCA_015232825.1 Magnetococcales bacterium | reverse complement strand
CTTGACAATCCGTTGTCCATCATCGAACGAGCCACGAATGGCAATGTTATGCACATTGGCATCCAACACGGTCGTCATTTGCCGTTCTTGGATTGGCGAGACCCGACCATGGGGATGGATAATGAAGATATGGATTCCTTTGCGTCCCCGCACGCCATGGATGGCTGCTGATCCGGTATCCCCAGAGGTGGCTCCCAGAATATTCAGATGTTCACCCGTCTCTTTGATGAGCATTTCGAAAAGGTTGCCAAGAAACTGCAGGGCCACGTCTTTGAAGGCCAGTGTGGGACCATGAAATAGCTCCAGGAGCCATTGATCCCCCAATGGGATCACCGGGGTAATCTCGGCATGGGTAAACGTGGCAAAAGAGCGTCTGACCAGATCAGGCAATTGAGCGGTCAAGGGTTCTCCAGAGGTCATAAACAATTTCATGACCTCAACCGCCAGATCCTGAAAGGAGAGGCTGGCCCATTGTCTCAAAAGTGCCTCATCGATCATGGGAATGCGTTCCGGCAGCAAAAGACCGCCATCCGTAGCCAATCCCATCCTGACGGCCTGAGAAAAAGAGAGTGGAGAGACACCGCCACGGGTACTTATGTAACGCACGTTAACAACTCCTTACCAACTAAAAAACGAAGTACCATCTGGATGCAAACTTAATCGGTCAAAATCCGGGATGGCTTGAATGGGAAATTGGGCACCTTTCCACCCTAAGAGCGTCAACCCAACAAGGAATTTTGAAGGCCCGGCCACGGTAAGTCCAAACCGTTGTGCCAAGTCGTCTGCCAAAACAATAGCCGCCTCACGAGAGCCTGCCAGCAGTTCCACCTCCACTTCACGAATTTCAACTTGTCGTTGATCCGTACAAACTTCACCGTGATCAAAAGAGATTTCCACCAGACCGAGATCCGAAACAGGCAAGGTCAGAGAGCGACGCGAGATTAAACAACGAAACAAAGGCAACAAAGGGGTCTGAGGAGTCAGAATCTCCAACACCCGACTTCGCACCGGACCCTCAGCAAGATCCAGGCAACCGGTCAACTCACCCAACAACACCTGTTGCCACTCAGGACGACACACCACACCTTGAGAAGAGGTTCCGGCCCCTTTCAGTTCAACCCGTCTCTCCCCTCCTTGTGTGCGCTCACGTAACGCCAACCCATGCTTCAACAACTGATGATCCGCACTATCCTTATACACATCTCGATAAGAGTGATCTCTCGTCCCCTTGCCGACTGCGGCCACCATCGCCTCCAGAACCTCGTTGGAGGGAACGGCCAGTTTGATCTCCTCTTCCCAGAAAGGCATCCAGCTAACGACGCACAGGGTAGCCCTGCGACTCCCAGTGTAGCAGTCCACCGGAAACCGTAGAGACATTGGAGAAACCAGCCCGTTTCAGCACAACCGCCCCTGTCAAAGAGCGGGCTCCACTTCGGCACACCACGATCACGTCCGCATCTTTATCCTTCATTCCCTCGGCATACGCCTTCAATTGAGACAGAGGGACATTTTTGACACCCGCGATGGCTCCTGTTTCAAACTCCATGGCAGTACGCACATCCAGCACCACAGAGGATTTTTTCTGCAAACGGGCCGCAAGATCATGGACAGAGATGTGTACAACTCGATAATAGCGTCCCAGGATTGGACCACGCAGGGTCAGCATCAAAAACATCAGCAGCATAAAGAGCATCAAACCATTCTGTTGCAACCAAGCCATCGTTACGCTCTCCTTGACGATTTAAAAGGTTCTATCGCGTTCATCCAGATCATCCAAATCCTCATGCAGATCATCCAGAAGATGCACACCACGCGCCTCACAAAAAATACTGCGCGTCAGAGCCACCAGATCCAGTACTTTGCAATCTCCAACCCGGTAGAACACCTGATTGGCCTCTCGACGCGAATCCAAGATATTCTTATCGCGCATGATGGTCAAATGTTGAGAGACATTGGATTGTGTCGTACCCACGGCATCCACCAACTCTTGGACACTCAACTCTCGATCCCGCAAGGCGACAATCACCTTTAAACGTAGGGGGTGAGCCAAAGCTTTCATGCAACGTGCTACTTTTTCAATATTGCCTTCATCAAACTCTGTGGCCATACGACCTCTTGCACTCCCAAAAAAATGACGACGTCCAACATTTTTTCCACAAAACCTTTTCAAGGTTGATGAGTTTTAGCTAAAAATAGGGACTTTACCGCAGTGCGTCAATAGATTCAACACCCATTATGGATGATTCGCCTTGTCATGGACACTTTCGCTGCCACACCGGAACAAATTTTTCTCTGGCTCAAAGCCAATCCAGACTTTTTTGTTCATTATCCTGACCTCTTACCTTCTCTCCTCAACGCACAGGGGAAGGTATTGAGTTTGGAAGTTGGGCAGTTGAATACTTTGCGCTTACGCAATGAAGAGTTATCCAAAAAGTTGCATGACGTGATGGAGCGTGTCAGACGCAACGAGCGAATTTATCGGGCCTTTCATCAGATTCAGGTCCAGCTCATTACGGCTCAAACTCCTGAAGATTTGCTTTTAATTGCCACCAAAGAACCAGAGCAACTCTTTGACATTTACCGAGCCACTGTGACCATCAGCAGTCGAGAACCAAGACTTTTATCTCTTTTTGGCACTCCAAATGCTCAAAAGTTCATGCAAGATCGTCTTTTCACTTTAGATCACAAGACACTTCAAGCCACGCTACGTCATTCAGCGCAACCCGTCATTCGGGTCGGTTTGGAGGGAACCAATCGAGCCCTTTTTTTTGGCCCAGAGACCCGGAATATCCGTTCTGAGGCATTGGTTCCGTTATTTTCTCATCCAAACGCTGGACCGGACGGACTGATTGGTTCACTCAACTTGGGTGGACAGCTGCCCAGTCGCTTTCTGCCGAGCGATTCCACAGATCTGCTACGCGACCTTGCTGACATTCTCGGCATTTGTCTTTCCCGGATGGCAAGCATGGATTGAATTTATTTGGCGTGACAAATGCATAAAATCTCTAAGAATTCCATGATGGAGATCAAAAGTCAAAAAATTTATTTTCACAGGAAAAAAACAAATGTCCAACCAAATCGACACCCCAATCAATCCACTGTTTGAGTCATTTTACCGATACCTCTCCTCAGAACGCCGCTACTCCTCACACACCACGGCGGCCTACCTGAATGACTTGACCTGTTTTGCCAATTTCTGGCATCACCACAGCCAAACCATCCTGACAACCGATACCCTCACCCAAATCAAACCCGCAGACATGCGTGCCTTTCTTGGATACGAACGACGCGCTGGAAAAGCCAAAACCACCCTGCAACGACGCATGGCCTCGATACGCTCCTGGTTTCGCTTTCTGGAACGGAGTGGCGTATTACAAAGCAATCCAGCCGCATTGACCAAAACCCCAAAACTGGGCATTCGCCTGCCACGAGCCCCCAGCGAAGAAGAGACTGCCCAACTGCTCAGCACCCCTCACACCCCAGACCCTACCAATGGCCGCCATCTCCCTATTTGGGCCGAAAGCCGAGATACGGCCATTTTAGAGTTGCTTTATGGCTCTGGTTTGCGGGTTGGCGAGGTGTGTGGACTCAATCGCGGGGATCTCGACTTAGAAAACCTTTCCGTCCGTGTTCTTGGCAAAGGAGACAAAGAACGCATTGCTCCCCTCACCCAGCCCTCAGTCATGGCCATAAGACGCTATCTACACGAACGAGATAAGGAGATTCCCCTCCGCCATCCCAATGACCCGCTGTTTATCGGCGTCAACCAAACACCTGGAGACCGACGTCTCAATCCTCGATTGATTCAACGCTTGGTGCAGAGTTTGCGTCGCCAATTGGGTCTCCCAGAAAAAGTCACCCCGCATGCGTTACGACATGCCTTTGCCACTCACCTTCTACAAGCTGGAGCGGATCTACGTTCCATTCAAGAACTCTTAGGACACGCTTCCCTTTCCACCACGCAAAGATATGCCCATTTGGATCTCCACAGCCTGACCCGCATTTATGACAACGCCCATCCTCATGCCAAGCGTGCATCTTATTGAATGAATCCTCTGCTTAATCGCTTTTTGGAGCAATGGGTACTCCCGCCCGGCGTCATTCTCACCGGCCTATTGCTTGCCATAGCCATGCTTGGCTTAAAAAAGAGTACGTTCATCCTCTGGAGAGTTCGAACCGCACGAATTCTCCTATGGATCACCTTTGGTCTCTCTTATGTCGCCATGTTGCCAATCACCGCCAACTGGGTGGCAGAAACCTTGGAACCCCCTGGCCGCTACCCGGCCATGACGCAAGAGCGTCTGCAACAAGTCAATGCGCAGGCCATTGTTGTGTTCGGCTACGGGCGTGCTCGTCTTGCCCCAGAATACGACAACCAAGATACCCTGCTCCCAGGTGGACTGGCTCGCGCCCGATATGCGGCCCATCTCTACAAACAGACTCATTTGCCGATCCTGGTGGCAGGGGGACGACCCTATGGAGAAGAACGTTCTGAAGCGGAGATCATGAGGGATGTTCTGGTGAACGAATTCAACACCCCGGTTCAGTGGCTTGACGAAACCAGTCGAGATACCAGGGAAAATGCCGCCAATGCCACGGCCATTCTCCAAGCGGTTAACATCAAACGGATTCTTTTGGTGATCCACAATCGGGATGTCTCTCGCGCTCTTTTGTCTTTTCAGCAAGCGGCTGGAGAGACCATTCAGGTCATTCCGGCCCCGATTCTGTTTCGGCCCAAAATGGCCTATCCATTTTCATGGGAAGCAACGGATCTGATCCAGTGGATTCCCAATGCGGATGCTTTATCCCTGCTCTCTGTCGGGCTTCATGAGTGGCTAGGCAAGATCTGGTATCAGTTGCGACATTGATATTTTCTTCAACTAAACTATTAAAAAAAAAGAGAGGGTCTGGGAGATTCATCTCCCAGGGTTTTGCCTTT
>JADFYY010000180.1 GCA_015232825.1 Magnetococcales bacterium | reverse complement strand
GCTGGATCCACGAAATTGGTGAGGTCGTGACCAACGCCACAGGCGATTCCATTCGCATGATTGGAACCATGCACGATCTCACCGCACAACGGGAAGCGGAACATCGACTCAGAATTGCCGCATCGGTCTTCGAGGGGGCCATGGAAGAGGCCGAGGAGCGCATGCTTCTGACTGCCAAGGTATTTGAAAACGCCGTCGAAGGCGTGGTGATCACCGACAAGCGCGGCATGATCCAATCCGTCAATCCAGCCTTCACGATCATCACCGGATTCTCCGCAGAAGAGGCCCAAGGCAAAAATCCCGCCATCCTCAGATCTGGCATTCACAATGACGCCTTCTATGAAGAAATCTGGCGGGAAATCCTTGGCGAATCCGGTACATGGCATGGTGAAATCTGGAACCGCCGCAAAAATGGCGAAGCCCATCCGGTTTGGGAAACCATTACCACCATCCGCAACAAGTCCGGTGAAATCATTCATTTTATTGGGGTATTCCAAGATCTGACCGCCATCAAGCGCAGCGAAGAGGCCTTACTCTTTCGGACCTATCACGACAGCCTGACCGGCCTGCCCAACCGTGTGCTATTCAATGACCGTCTGCGTCAGGCCATTGGCCAAGCAGGTCGTAGCGATGACAAGGTTCTGACGTTAATTTTTGATTTAGATCTTTTTAAAAACGTCAACAACAGCCTAGGTCATACGGTTGGCGATCACCTCTTGCAGGCTGTAGCAGACCGGTTGCGCACCTTTGGTCGCGAGGGCGATACGGTCAGTCGTCTGGAAGGCGACTCTTTCGGCTTTGTCTTGCGTGAAATCAAAAACTCCCAAGATGCCAGTGTGGTCGTGCGCAAACTGACGGATACCTTGTCCAAACCCTTTCACTTGGATGGACACGAACTGTTCGTTACGGCCAGCATTGGCATCACGCTCTATCCTGACGACGGTGAAGACGCAGATCTATTAATCCGCAATGCGGATATGGCCGTCGCCCGTTCCAAGACAGCCGGTCGCAACAATTATCAATATTACGCCCCAGCCATGGGTGCGGAAGCTGAACGTCGCCTGATTTTGGAACACAACCTGCGACAAGGTTTGGAACACAACGAGTTTTTGCTATTCTATCAACCCAAGGTCGATTTCCGTACTGGACGAATCGTCGGCATGGAGGCCTTGGCCCGCTGGCTCCATCCCAAGGATGGCATGGTCTCTCCAGGTGAATTCATTCCAGTGGCTGAAGAGAGCGGCTTGATTCTTCCTTTAGGCGCGTGGGCATTGAAGACCGCCTGCCACCAAACCCAGCAGTGGCGGAATGCGGGTTTCCCCAGCTTGAAAGTGGCGGTGAACCTCTCCATTCGTCAACTCCGCCAGAGCAATTTCTTACAAGAGGTCAAGGATGCCCTCACAGAAAGTGATCTTCCGCCGTCTGCGTTGGAATTAGAGGTCACTGAAACCCTGATGATGGAAAATCTGGATGAAAACATCACCATCTTGAAACAATTAAAATCCCTTGGTCTCTCCATTGCGGTGGATGATTTCGGGGTCGGACACTCCTCACTGACCTACTTAAAAAAACTTCCCATCGATGTTTTAAAGATTGACCAATCCTTTGTACGGGATCTCACGCTGGATTCCGATGATGCAGCCATTGTCTCTGCCATCCTTGCCCTTGGCCGCAGCCTACGGCTTAAGGTGGTGGCAGAAGGGGTGGAAACACAAGACCAACTGGAATTCCTACGCCAGGGAGGCTGTGATGAATTTCAAGGTTTTCTCTTCAGTCGGCCTTTGCCTGTTGATGGTTTCTGGCAAACCCTCAAGGATGGCAAACATCTTTGAGAACAAGATGGCCTAGTTTGGGAAACTGGCCGTCACCACAGTGGTGATGCCGCCGCGAACATTGAAAGCCCCGGTAACGGTCATGGATCGCGGTCCCACGACCGCAACCAGATCATCCAAAATGCGGTTGGTCACCGCCTCGTGAAAAGCCCCCTGATCCCGATAGCTCCACAGGTAAATCTTCAGGGATTTCAATTCGACACAAGAACCATCTGGGATGTAGGAGATGCGAATCTCAGCAAAATCCGGTTGACCGGTTCGCGGACAAACGCAAGTGAACTCCGGGCAGATCATCTCGATCCGGTAGTCTCGTTCAGGGTTGGGATTGGGAAAGGTTTCTATTATCATGGGGCGAATTTATTAAACCATTTATCTCTGTTTGTCAATTGGTCTCAGCCATGATAAAAAAGTAGACAAGAAGACAAATTCTTGATAGGCTTCCATCTGGTGTAACATACAAACGAGGCGTGACACACGTATATGCGGCATTTTTGTCAAACTCACACCCCGTGCCACTCGAAATCTTCGGGGGTATGATCCATGACACCCTCTTTGCGCATTGGCGACATCATTAACCATAAATACCAGGTTCGTTCTTTACTGGGCCATGGTTCGCTCGGCATTTTTCACCTAGCCGAAGAGCTTTCATCCAAAAAGCTGGTCACCTTACAAACGCTCCCATATTCCGTCAGTCACAACGAAACAGAACTCGCCCAATTCAGCCATCTGGTTGGCTTGTGGCAACAAATCGACCACCCCTGTATCGCCAAACCCCTGGCTTTGGAACACGACATCGCAACCGATACCCACATTCTGGTCATGGAACATGTGGAGGGCGTGGATCTACACACCAAACGTCTTGCGAGCAAACAAGGAATATTCTCCATTCCTGAAGCGGAGGTGCTGTGTCAACAGATTGCGGACGCACTCGATTTCGCCCATCGCTTTCTACCCCACCGCAACCTGCAGCCGCAAAACATCCTGATCACCCCAAACAACGAAATAAAAATCCTAAATTTCGACCTACTCCCAGAACCCTTAAGCCGGGATCTGCGCACACGATATCTGCAAAAACATCCCGAAAAAACGTTGCAAATGCATAATCATCTGGCCCCAGAACAATGGTCTGGCACGCTCACCCCCGGTCCCGCAGCCGACTGTTACTCCCTGGCCGTTCTGTTTTATGAAATGACCACTGGACAGATGCCTTTTCACTCCTTGGAGTCACAGGCCGTCCGCTACGCCCGTCCCCTGGGCCGCAAACGCAACAAAATTCTACTTAAAGCCTTATCCAAAAATCCTGAAGAACGCTTTTTCACAGGAACGGATTTTATCAATACGATCAAACAACCACGATTTTCTCTACCCGAACTCCCAACACGATGGATCTCTGCGAGTACAGGATTGATGATGGCCGCAGGAGTCTCCTGGCTCGTAGTCATGGCCCCTCCCATGTCCGCCCCCTCTTCACCCGTACCCACACCGACTCCCGAAATTACATTGGCCGCCGCCGAACCCCCGGCTACGACCCCACTGTTTCCAATCCCAGACTCGCCCACCAAACCCAACCCAACCTTGGCACAACCTGCGGCTAGCGAATCCAATACAGATTCTCTGTTGTTGCGGGTGGAAACCCGACCACAAGGGGCTACCCTCTCTTTAGATGGCAAAAAACTGGGTAACACCCCTTTCACCGTTGGCAGGGTCAAGGTCGGTTTTCACACCTTAAGTCTGGAAAAAGAGGGTTACAACCCGGTATCGTTTAATCTGGAACTAAACGAAGATACCGTGGTGGACTTGACGCTTGACAACATGGAGCCCGCCAAATCCGCAAACAAACCCCCTTCCGCCGAGCAACCGGCCACAACCCAACAGGCTGAATCCAAGCCAACCAAGCAAGAGACCCAAGAGTCCGCCAATCCAGTCAAGGTAGCCCAACAAATCGCCACCTTGTTGGAAACCGCCAATCAACATTTCAAGGCGGATCGACTCACCAAGCCCAAGGGTAAAAACGCCCTGGAAAGCTATCAAAAAATCCTGGAACTGGCAGGAAACCACTCTGAAGCCAAACAAGGCATCGGACGCATCACCACTCGATTGGTGGCATTGGCTCAAGATGATCTCGAAAACTGGCGTCTAGTCAATGCCCTCAAGGCGTTCCGTGGTGTGGCGGAGATCGATCCTGCCAATCCAGAGGTCCAGGCCGGTCTTGAAGAGATCGTGGATCGTTACCTAAACCTAGCCCAACGCTTTGTAGCCGATACCGACAAGGCGCGTGATTACTTAAAACAGGCTGAAGAGATCTTGCCGGAGTTGCCGCGAACCAAAGAAACCCGCGCCAAATTGTTCCCTCAAGACACACCCCCCCCCAAATCAGCTAAATGAAAACCATGGGGTATTATGATCACAACACTTAACCCGCGAATCCTGGGATGTTCACCGTGAATCACATTCGCACGCTCATTTTGGCCTTATTGACGGTTCTTCTTGTCAACGTTTTCCTAAACGAGACGGACTCCTCACCCATTTCCATGGATACTTTGGTCACCCTTGGCTTTATCGCATTCATTTGGTACAGGCTAAATAAAAGCAAGGGAAATAACAAAAACACGACGCCTCCTCCCCCTTCTGACAAACCAGAAATCAACCAGAACCCGGAACCCATGGCCCCCACACCCACCCATCCAAAACCGTATCGTGTACAGAATGCCTCCCCGTTTTCCGGGCGAATCATTCATCACAAATCCCCCTGGGCTATTGTGGCACAAGGCAAATCCGTAGGACAATTTCGCAAAGTGCCCATCCCGGAATGGATCCGCACATCAGACAATCGTATGGCCGATTATTCGGGGATCGCCATGACCCAATTTCCTCAGGAGTGCGTCTGTCTGGAGGTTCCTGAACAGACCGAATTAATCCTCCCACCTGGTTTGATCTATACCATTCGTTCATGACACCCAGCACTCACTCTCCGGTGATGGCCCAATTTCTAGCCATCAAAGCCGAACACCCCGATATGCTGCTCTTTTATCGAATGGGGGATTTTTACGAACTCTTCTTTGAGGACGCCAAAGAGGCGGCAAGAGTACTCGATATCGCGCTGACCCAGCGTGGTTACTCAGATGGCGA
>JADFYY010000017.1 GCA_015232825.1 Magnetococcales bacterium | reverse complement strand
CTGCGGCTGCCATGACACAAAGACGGATGACCTCTTTGTGTTCGTCATGGCTCAAAGTGGCCGATTCACCAGTAGTGCCGCAGGGGACAATGCCAGTGACGCCGCCTGCGACTTGGAATTCAACCAGACGCTGCAAAGCTTCCACATCGATTTGGCGGTCCCGAAATGGGGTGACCAACGCCGTAAAGACGCCTTTAAACATGGTACGTATCCAGTTAAGGTGAGAAAGTGGATCCATGGGTTCCCTTTATCTATACCGGAATCTGACGGTGGTCACAAGGGGATAATGGAATAGGCAATTTTTCAAAGGCAAGTCAGCATAGCGTTCTCAAGCGATTTGTCAGAAGATGATCGGGTTTCATGGTGTTCAAATCGGGTTTAAAACGGGAGGCTATGGCTTGAAGAGACTGTTTTTCCACCGGATGAATCCAATCGGGAGCCAATTGTGCCAGAGGAATGGCAAGAAAGGGACGGGTGAGAATGTCCGGGTCTGGCAAGGTCAGTAACGGGTTTTGCAAAATGCAGTCGCCCATGAGGACAATGTCTAAGTCCAGCGGACGCGACGCCCATTTGGGAGTGTTGGGTTGGCGTCCACGTTCCATTTCAATGGCTTTCAAATGAGTGCGCAGTTCCAACGGATCCCAGGCCTGTTGAATCAATACCGCACCATTGAGAAAATCAGGCATGGATTCAATGGGCTGGTTGATGTCCAATACGGCCTGAGTGCGATAGATGGTGGAGAGTGCGTGAAATTCAGTGAGCGCGTGCAGTCGCGACAGTCCGAGAGAGAGATTCTCTTCTGGATTAATGTTGGAGCCAAAGGCGATGATCAGGGGGGTATTCACTTTTAAAATCCCCACAGGAGGTCGTTACTTGGTACGCTGAATATGAACCCCAACCGATTGAGTAAAACGCAAAGCTCCCGGTTTTTCAACCGTGACATGAACTTGGTGAATGCGAGCATCGTTCAAACAGAGTTGCGCAATCTGCTCAGCCAAGGCCTCCACCAGGAAAAAATTCGATTGCTCCGTAAAGGCCATGATTTTTTTGGTCAGTGCCTTGTAATCCACCGTATCCTCGATTTTGTCGCTTTGGCCCGCCCGTGAGGTCTCTGTGAAGAGTTTCAGGTTGATCAATACCTCTTGCAAGGTGTTGCGTTCCCACTCTTGAATGCCAATGATGCAACGGACTTGAATGTCGCGGATGAAAATATGGTCTTGAGATGTCATGGTCGGCCTTTGTCATGGAGGGAATAAAATTTGAAAATGTGTCCCCTGGCCGGGCGTACTGAAACATTCAATGGTGCCATTGAGCCGCTGGGTTACCAGATTATAAACAATATGCATCCCCAGTCCACTCCCTCCTTGATTGCGATTGGTGGTGAAAAAGGGTTCATAAATCCGTTTGAGCGTCTCTTCGTCCATGCCTCTGCCATTGTCTCGATAGTGCAGAAAAACAGAGTGATCCTCTTTCAGGCCCGCCTGAATGGTGATGGTTCCAGGTTCGTGATCCACAAAGGCATAGTGGAGTGAATTGATAATAAAATTGGAAATGATTTGTGACAAGGCCCCAGGAAAACCGTTGAGCAGAATTTTGTCCGGGCATTCGATGATCACCTGATGCCGGGTCAGTTTGAGTTGGGGGCGCAGAGTGAAGACGGTCTCTTTGAGATACTCCCCCAAATCGAACTCTCTCTTTTCTTGGCTGGTTTGATCGACCGCTACCTGTTTGAAGCTGAGAATTAGTTCCGATGCGCGGTTCAGATTGGCCTTGATTAATTGGGTCGCCTCTTGGATGTTTGACAGGTAGTGTTCTAGTTCTTCACGTTTTAGTCCACCTTGTTGGTATATGGCCTGGAGCTTAACGATTTCCGTTTCCAGATAGGTTACCGCTGTGAAGCTCGTACCCACAGGCGTTTTGATTTCATGCGAAATGCCAGCCACCAACCCCCCCAAAGCGGCCATGCGCTCGGACTGGATCAATTGGTTCTGAGTGTTTTTTAAGGTGGCGATATGTTTTTGCAATTCGGATGTGCGTTCTTGAACCTTCTCTTCCAGAAAAAGAGCGTAATGTTGCAGAGACTCTTCCAGTTTTTTGCGTTCGATCATGCTTCCTAAGGTGTTGCAGATGGCTAAAAGCAGAGACTCTTCCTCTTGGGTGCTGGTCTTGTCGGGTTGTAGATAGAGTGTCAGTACCCCAAGTACCGTCTCGCCAGAGAGGATGGGTACTGAGTAGTGTCCGTGGGGCTTCATCCCATTAAAGAGAATGTCATGACGTTCATCAATGCAATGGGCATGTATAATGGTTTTGGAGAGAGCCGCTCGACCGCAAAGGCAGTAACCGTGAGGGAGTTGTTGACATAATGCGAGCAGTTCGGGTTCCAGACCCTTGTGAACAATGCGCTGCAAGGTCGCGGTCTCTGGGTGATTCAAGAAAATGGCACCTTGAGCATGAATGGCCAGCCAGGGGACGGCAAGAATGAAATCCAGAGCTTTTTCAAGCTGTTCTTGTAAAGGGACGTGGCTATAGGAAATTTCATACAAGCCATTGATCACGCGCTGAAAGATCAAGTAGTGTTGCGCTTGTTTTTCGGCCAAAATTCGTGCCGAGATGTCATGAAACACCACCACCGCACCAAGAATCTCTCCTTCGTCTACAATAGGGGTGGAGGTGTATTCAACCGGAAAGCAGGTGTTGTCCTTGCGCCAGAAAATTTCGTTGCTGACCCTCTGGATCTTCCCTTCGCGGATGGCTGCGTCAATGCGACACTCCTCATGGGGATAGGGGGTGTTGTCGGGTCGAGTGTGATGCACAATCCCATGCAGAGAGCGTCCAATGAGTTCGTTAGGCTCCCAATGGATCATGCGGGCGGCGGCGGGATTGATGAAGGTGGTCTGCCCCTCTTTGTTTAGTCCATAAATGCCTTCCCCAGCGGCATCCAACAGCAATTGATTGTGGCTGCTGATGCGTTGCAGTGTGGCTTGGGCAATTTTTCGTTCCTGAAGCTCCTTGGCAATGGATTCCTGAGCGTGAGTCATGGCATTGGCCACAACAGTCACCTCGTCATTTCCGCCCTCACGGGCCGAGGCTAGGGCTTCTTGGATGGCGGGAGTGAGACGATGGTCTGTGGAGAACTCCTGGGCTACCCAACCTAAAGTGGTGATGCGACGGGTTAATTCAACCAGCCATAATCCTAGTGTTTTCCAGAAAAGGGCTGACAGCATGACGAACATCATTATTCCCAGTAAAGTGATTTCTGAAAGCGTAAAAATCGGCTCACTGTGATGACGAATAAGTAATCGTGGGAAATCTTGCGTTTCAGGGTTCCACGGCACAAGACGTTGATCGAGACGATTGTTTTCTTTCCAGAAGGTTTCGGCTTCGATCTCTTTTGGGTGCAACGAGGCCGTGTTGCCCAATGAACTGGCAACCACCCGATCATGATACAGCACAAAAAGGTCGGTGAAGGGGAGTGCGTGGCGAAACAACAGACTGTTTTCTATGGGAATAAATACGATTAACTGCCCACTTCCTCCAGTACCAAGCCACAAGGGTTGGGTAATCCAGCGGTAGAGCATGCCTGAGGATGGATTTTCAAACCAGCCAGACTTTTTATTGGCGATAAAGTGTTCTGACAGAGACGGGGCGGTTGAGGTTGTTTGCGTCAGAAGGATCCGATGGTTGGCATCGGTGATGAGAATCACGGGATAGAGAGCGGTGGCCTCTTGCAACAGGCTCTTTTTAACCTTCTCCCAGTCGATGTCGCTTGATTTGAATAAATTCAGCAGTTCTATACGGTTGTGCAGGGTGATGATCGCCTCTTGCCACTCCTGCTCTTGTAGGATCAGTTTTCCTGTATAGAATTGTTCCAAAGAGGCCATGTTTTTGTGAGCAGCCTTGTCCATGGAGATATGCTGAAACCAGACCACCATGAGTGCGATGGTGGCCACCATCGCCAGGGTGATGGTGACGACCCGGATGGTTGCCTGTCGTAGTAGGATTCCCTTGCGAGAGGAGCGGTCCGAACCAATCACTCTTTGCGTCCTACCCACTGATCATTGATGAGGCTTTCCATGGTAATGGTTGTCGTTTCAGGTGAGGCGGTATGAAAAAAGCGGTTGGTCTCCTCGATCTGCTTTTTGGAAAATCGGCCATCCCGACTAAACAGGCGGGAATATTTTTTCAAACAGAATAAAATGCTCTCTTTTTCGCGCAGATCGGTAATATTTAATTGTGCCACCAACGCCTCTGGGGAGTGATCCGCAATCCACTGCAGGGAGCGGCGCAGGGCGTTGATCAGACGTTTGACCTTTTCCGGGTCATTGGCGATCACGTCGGGCCGAGTGGCTAGGGCGGCATGGAGTACTTGAGTGCCAGGAATCGGATGGGCTGGGTTGGGATCTGCTAGGTTGACCAGAAAAAAGACCTTGCCTTCGGCCAGCAGCGTGGAAGCAAACGGTTCTTCGGAGACAATCGCATCCACTTGACCAGACTCCAGCATGGCTATGCGTTTATCCCAGTTTTGTCCAGTAGAGATCACACGCGCATCGCGCGGTTGCACTCCATCGGATTGCAACAGGAGTTCAAGTAGTTGTTGGGCAACGGTTTTGGCGTTGACCGCACTGGTGTGGACGCCAATGATGCGTCCTTTTAAGTCAGCGATGCGTTTGACCTGATCTTTTAGTGCGGAACGTACCATGAGAACGAACTGAGGCAGATCCGAAAGTGCCGCCACTCCTACCAGTTCACCGCCATTGGCCTTCAAGGACATAATGGCAGGAAAGCCCACTACGGTAAAATCGCTGTTGCGCGAGATGAGTTCCTTGATGGCAAGGCCGCCTCCTTCCACATGTTTCAATTGGACCTCCAGCCCTTCGGCCTTGTCAGCCCCGATCAGCGGAACCAAGTCAATGGGCAGATAGGAGAGGTTGCGTGGGCCGACAACGCTCACGATTGTTTTGGTGACGGTTGCGCCAAAGGCTGGTGCAACAAACACTCCCCAGACAATCAGGACGCCAACCCAAGTACGCCACAAAGGATGCATGGTCAATTCTCCCAAGCAGACAGATGCGGAAAAAGGGGTCTCGTAGAATATTGATATTGTATCACACCTGTCTTGTTGCGTCTATGGGATTCATTTATTCTAAAAATCATGCATCTTTTGGAGTGATCGCAACTCTTTAGCGCAAATGTTCCCCGCCATCGACACGAATCATTTCACCGGTAATAAAATCGTTATGCAGTAAAAAAAACAGGGCAGCCGTGATGTCGTCGAGAGTTCCGGCCCGTTGTGACGGCGTGGCAGCGGCAATTTGAGCGAATTTTTTCATGGAGTCGCCTGAGGCTGGCAAGATGGGGCCAGGTCCAATGGCATTGACCTGGATTCTGGGAGCTAGCTCCAGGGCCGCTTGTCGTGTCAGGGTCCACAAGGCGGATTTGGCGGCGGAGTAGGCGGCATAACCGGGTCTGGGACGATGGCCGTATTGATCGATGATCTGGATGATCTTGCCTGTGCGTTGCGGTGGAAGAGCTAGGACAAAGGCCTGCATCAGTAGAAAAGGGGCTGTGAGGTTGATGGCTAAATGGCGATTCCACAAATCAATGGGTGTACTCTGGATGGAGCCGGGTAGAAAAATAGCGGCGTTGTTGATGAGAATGTCGATAGGGCGTGAATTGAGCAGGGCCATGGCCTGCGGGATCAATGCCATGGTCTGTTCGGGATCTGTGAGATCGGCTTGCAGAATGTGCGCCTCGCCTCCCTGGTTTGTGATCTCCTCCTGAAGCTCTTTGGCCTCGGAATGGGAAGTGCCGTAATGAATGACTACTGCTGTACCGTGTTGGGCAACTCTTTTGGCGCAAGCGGCTCCAATGCGACGCCCAGCTCCAGTGATTAAGGCTGTGGTGTGTGATGGATTCATCGTTTTTTTACCAAGCTCGCGTTAGTGGGTTAGGTGATATATCTTCAATATAAAATAGAGTCAACCTGAATTGCAAAGTATTGTCCTGCAATTTTTATTGCACCTGCAATATTTTGGACATTCGCGCTAATGAATTGAAAATAAATTAATTTTTTTGGTTTGGAACTTGATTTTTGCGTACCTTTTTATACATAAAAAAAGTGTTATTTTGTGTATCGTGTTGATTCTATTGTATTTATTAGTATTAAAATGTTGGCGTACACGTTGCATATTTATATCTGTCGCAAAAACGGATTGGTCATTAAGATAAAGGGGGCGATGCGATGAGACTCCAAAACAGGAATTTTTCAGTTGGTACTGAGGGTCGGGTGGTTCGGTTTATTCCTTTGCCTGAGTTCAAACAGGAGGCCAGCGAGTGGATGAACACGATGACAGACCATCTCCATACCTTGGAACAGAAAGGTGTGGATTCCAAGTTAACCGATTATGTTGCCAATTCCATGGATATTTTTCATCGCAAGGCTGCTTTGCGTGGCTTGAACGACATTGCGGATTTGGCTTTGCATGTTGCTCGCGCCCTGGAACGGACACCCAATCAAAACGAAGTCGCCAAACGGGTGGTGTTTCTTTCATTGGCGGCGGTGAGTCAGATTCAGTGGTTGCTTAATCCTTCTGTAGAAGGGGCGGGAAAAAATGCGCAACGTATTGTTGGTGGATTGTTGCAACAATGGTAGCCATGATGCCGTATCTCAAGGGTCAGTTGTTGTATAAAAGTTTTAGGATCGAGGGGAATATGAACGAAGAGTTGTCCGATGCCATTGTGGAATCGGTGCATGATATTTTTCATGGTTTTCTGGCCTTGGAGGTTTTTCCAGGGGTACAAATCGCTGAAGCTTGCCAGGAGGATACGCAAAAGACCGCGACCGTTGTGAGTTTTAATGGGGTGTTGCGGGGGTCTGTCATTTTGCATGCCTCGGTCTCCACGGCTGTGCTGTTGGCAGAGGCCTTGGCAGGAACACAGTTTCACTCTTTGTCCGAAAATGCCAGGGAGATGTTAGGAGAGTTGACCGACTTGATTGCCGGTGGCATGCGGACTCGTTTGTCTGCCCATGGTGAGATCCGTTTGACCCCACCCATTGTGGTGATCGGTACTCAGTATCATTTAAACAACGCCTCGATCTTCTCGCAAGAGAGACAGTTTTTTCAGGTGAATGGCGGTACCTTTTGTGTGGAATGTTTCTACATCAAAGACTCTTCCTGATATTTTGCTTTTTGTTTGGAAGGACTCTTTGTTGCGTATTCTCACCTTTTCCACTTTATTTCCCTATCAGGCCAATCTTGTCCATGGGGTTTTTGTCGCGGAACGTCTACGTCATCTGCAGGCTTCTGGGCAGGTGGACTCATGTGTGGTGGCTCCAATCCCCTGGTTTTTTGTGGCTCATCCCAAACTCAATCCCTATGTTTGGCAAGGCAAACAGGCCCTGTATCGGGAGCAGATGGGGGGCCTGGATGTTTGGCATCCCCGTTATTTCCTTCCGCCTAAGGTTGGCATGACCTTGGCTCCGTTTTTGTTGGCGGCTGGAGCGGTGCAAACGTTACGAGCTGTGCGGCAAGGGGGGTTTGATTTTGATTTGATTGATGCCCATTATTTTTACCCCGATGGGGTGGCCGCGCTTATGCTTGGTCAGCTTTTCAACAAGCCGGTGGTGATTACCGCTAGGGGAAGCGATCTCAATCAGATTCCTCAATATCGTCTCCCTTGTGCCATGATTCGTTATGCGGCTAGGCGGGCGGCTGGATTGATTACGGTGAGTAGTGCTTTGAAGGCGGTTTTGGTGGATATGGGAATTGCGTCATCACGGGTGACGGTATTGCGCAATGGTGTTGATTTGGAACGGTTTATGCCGGTTGATCGGCCATTGGTTCGTCAGCGTTTGGGCATGACTCGTACTACTTTCTTGTCTGTGGGACATCTCATTGAGCGCAAGGGACATGAGTTGATCATACGGGCTTTGTTGGGACTGCCCGATGTGGATTTGTGGATTATTGGGGATGGTCCCATGCGTGATGAGTTGCAGAAGCTTGCGGTTGACTTGGGGGTTGTTGACCGGGTTCGTTTGATTGGGGTGATTTCGCAGGAGCAGTTGAGTCACTATTATGCGGCCTCGGATGGATTGATTTTGGCTTCCAGTCGGGAGGGGTGGGCCAATGTATTGTTGGAGGCCATGGCGTGCGGGACGCGAGTGGCGGCCACCAATGTTTGGGGAGCCCCAGAGGTGATTTGCGCACCTGAGGCTGGGGTTTTGATTGGAGAACGTACCCCAGAAGCCATTGCCCAAGCGATTCGTCAGCTTATGCAGACCCCGGCGGATCCGATGGCCACTCGTCGTTATGCGGAACAGTTCTCCTGGGAGGCGACCACTCAGGGACAGTTGCAACTGTTTCGGCGGATTATTGGGTCGTGATATCGCGACCATTTAAACTATCAAGATGGTCGAGGTTTAATTACTGCGAAAATGGCGAGGAGTAAATCGAGATTTCAGACGCAGAATCAATGTTCTTTTTGATGCTGTCGCGGAGCAATTCAACGATGATGTCCGCCTCATAAACCAACAGTTTCGCATCCACATGGATGCTGATTTCGACATGCAAAGACTCCCCCATGGCGCGGGCGCGGACATAGGAGATCCCAAGTACACCAGGGGTCTTGCGCGTTACCTGATAGATCAATTTGAGCGTATCGGTGTCGGCGGTTGTGTCTAGCAGACCTTTGAGACCCTCCACATTGAGAGAGTAGGCAATCTTTAAAATCACTAAAGAGACGCATACAGCGGTCAAAGGGTCGGCCAGAGGAAACCCAAATACAGCAAAAGAAACACCAATTAAGACTCCAACCGAGGAAATGGCGTCCGAACGGTTGTCCCAAGCATTGGCCATGACCGCCGGGCTGCTGATCTGCGTGGCCAGACACACCTGATTGCGATACATCACCTCATTGATGAAAATCGCTACAGCCGCTCCAAACAAGGCAATGGGGTTTGGTGGTGCAATCTGACCACTGAGCATAGTCTTGAAGGCATTGGTAAAAATCATGATGGATGCCGAGAGCAAAAGCAGTCCAGTGAGCATGGAGGAGATGTATTGAATTTTTCCGTAGCCGTAAGCATGCAACTCATCGGCAGGCTTGTTGGAAAATTTGATGCTCAACATGGTGATGATGGTTGATAAAACATCGGCAGAGGCGTGAATGGCATCTGCCTTCAAGGCGGCACTTCCTGTGATGAGCCCAAGCAAATATAAATAAGTCATTATAAAAGCGTTGCCAAAAAAAACAAACCACATCGTGTTGGATTGACATGTTTTACACTGGGCAAATTTCATCGCTTTTGGACTCGTTGTTGAGACATGGATACCGCTTGATAGTTTTCATCCAGTCACGGCACCTTTTTTCGCGCCGTGACTGGATGGATCATTTAAAGCATTGGTGTAGCGGGTTTAGCCTGTTTTGTCAATGCCCAGTTTTGACTGGAGCCTGAGTGGCCATCGGGGCCTGTTGGCCGCCATCGGTGTGGTAGCGGTCAACGGTTGGGTGCCATCCCACCAAGGCGAGCATGACAAAGAAACCGACGACATAGGCAAGGGTGACATGCCAGCCATGGCGGAGCCAGTTTCCAACGGATTTGGCCTCCGGGAAGTTGTTGGAGAGGGCCACGCCAGCCGAGGAGCCAAACCAGATCATGGAACCACCGAAACCGACGGAATAGGCCAACACGCCCCAGTCATATCCGCCCTGTTTGATGGCCAAGGCGGTCAAGGGGATGTTGTCGAAGACGGCAGAGACAAAGCCCAATCCAAAAGCGGTTTGCCAGGAGGCGAGGGGGAGTTTTTCCACCGGCATCAGCGAGGCGCACACCACCAAAGAGAGAAGAAAGATGCTGCCCTTGAAGGTTTCTGGCATCAGGCTCCAATCAGGCTTACGCACGGTCGATGAGAGGAGCAACGCCACCCATACCGCGACCCCGATAAAGGGAAAGGAGTCGGAGATTTCATTGAATTGGACGTTGATGACGATGTTGACCGAAATGGCCATAACCAAGATAAAGGCCACAATGCCCACACGGGCTGTATCGATTTTGATGTCCGCCGGTGGGTTAGAGATAATGGGTGAGTAACTGTGCTGTTGCTTTGCCGCTACAAGGCCGGAAATGACGATGGCCACAATCGCCGCTGCATAGGCGTGCAACACTGCCGCCGGGCTGATGCCAGCAATCCACATCATCGTGGTGGTGGTATCCCCGACCACGCTTCCAGATCCACCCGCATTGGAGGCTGCGACAATGCCAGCCAGATAGCCAACATGCACCTTGCCCCGAAAGACGATGGTGGCGATGCTGCCGCCGATGAGCGCGGCGGCGATGTTGTCCAGAAAGCTGGAAAGCACCCCAATCAGGATCAGCAGCACGAATCCACCCATCCAGCCACTGGGAAGAAAACGGGGCAGCATGTCCGGGACTTTGCTGTGTTCAAAATGGTTGGATAACAAAGCAAAGCCCATCAACAAACAGAGCAGGTTGGCAAGGATGACCCATTCGTGCTGAAAGTGTGAGATCAATCCCGCCATTCCAGCCCCATGCTTGAAGCCAGTGAAGATCCATTTATAGATGATGATTGTGGTCACGCCCGTGAGCGCGACTTGCAGGGTATTGTTGTGGAAAAGAGCAACACCCAAAAGCACCAAGGCAAAGAGGATGAAATCCAGAGGGATGCCAAAGAGCATGGGAGCCTCCATAGGTGCAGCCCCACTGGCCCAGAGCGTGCTTGGCATCAGAAGAATGCCAAGTGTAACAAGCAAATATCGTTTCATAGAGTGATTCCTGTCAGGTTTAGTGTGAGCGAAAAAGGGGTGATTCTATCGATGTATTCTGGAATTGTCAATGACGCTGCTCAATGCTTTCCAGATCTGCGCACCAGCCAGAATAGTGGCAGCAAACCGGTCAGAACCAGAGTGACAGCAGGCAAAGCAGCCCGTTCCCACTCCCCTTCGGAGGTCATCTCGTGGATGCGTACTGCTAGGGTATCCCAGCCAAAGGGACGGAGCAGCAGGGTGGCTGGCATCTCTTTCATCACTTCCACCATCACCAGCAAGATTGCCGTCAACAGACCGGGACGCAGGATCGGAAATTCAATACGCCAAATCGCGGCCATGGAACTCGATCCCAAACTGCGGGCCGCTTCCATCAACGAGGGACGAATGGTTTCCAGACCGCTTTCCACCGGTCCATTGGCTACGGCCAGAAATCGCACCAAATAAGCAAACAACAAGGCCAATATCCCGCCACCAAATAGGTTGACGCCATTGGCTCCCCATCCGCCGGGCCACACCAGATCGAGCCATTTGCTCAACCAAACGAGCGTCAACATCACCCCAACCGCCAGGAGTGAACCCGGTAAAGCATACCCAAGTGTGGCCAAGTGGGCCGCTAGTCTTGTGACGCGATCTCCAGCATGCCTTTTGCGGGCCAAGCCAAGCAAAAAAGCCAATAAGGTGGAGAGTAGAGCGGCAAATCCTCCCAAAAGAACCGTATGAATCACCAGATCACGAAAGCGTCCGTCTAGATCCGTGGCCATTTGATGCCAAGCCCAAATCAACAGTTGTCCCATGGGCAGTCCAAAGGCCAGCAGTAAAACCAGAGTCGAAACCCCGCACGCCAACAGCGCATGGACACCGTGCAGTGGGATTAGCTCCATGCGAGCGTGGGCATCGTTGGAAAAATATTTGGCGCGGCCACGCATGCGCCGTTCGATGCTCAAGGCCACAATAACAAACAGTAGCAACAACGAGGCCAGTTGTGTGGCGGCGGAAAGATTGAACAATCCAAACCACGCCTTGTAGATGGCCGTGGTAAACGTATTGAAACCAAAAACCGAAACCGCTCCGAAATCAGCCAAAGCCTCCATGGCAGCCAAGGCGCAACCGGCCGCAATGGCTGGACGGGCCATGGGAAGAGCCGCATGAAAAAAGGCTCCCCATGGTGAACGACCCAGCATGCGGGAGGCCTCCAGCATTCGTTGTCCCTGTCCAAGAAAGGCTGTTCGGGCCAACATGTAGACGTAGGGATAGAGACTCAGCGAGAACAAAAAAACCACCATGCCGGGAGAGCGGGGATCTGGAAACCAGTAGCCGTTGTTTCCAAAACGTTTTGTCAGCCAGAGTTGCAGCGGACTTGCATAGTCAAGAAAGCCGAGCATGGCAAAGGCCAAAACATAGGCGGGCATGGCCAAAGGGAGCAGTAAGGCCCAATCGAAAAATCGACGCCCTGGAAAAGAATAAATGGCCGTCAGCCAAGCCAGACCCACGCCAAGCAGCAAGACCCAGGCCGTCACTCCGAACAAAAGGATCAGGGTATTCATCACCAGTTCGAGCAAAACGGTATCGGCCAAGTGGTGCCACACCTCCCAGGCTGGGGTGATCCAGGCAGACAGGATCACCCCAAGGGGAACTATGACGACCATGGCGATACTCCAGGCCAACGCCCGCCAACGCCAACCAGCAGACAAGAGCGACATTATTTGTAACCAGCTCTATCCATCAGGCGAACCGCATCGGCCTGATGTTGACCCGCTAGGGAGACATTGAGTTCTTCCCCTTTAAAGGCTCCCCATCCAGATACGGTGGCGTGAGGCTTGACCTGTGGATTGGCTGGAAATTCAAGGTTTAACTCGGCAAAAATCCCTTGGGCTTCAGGTGTTGCGAGCCACTCCAAGAGTTTAATCGCCGCATCCCGATGTTTGGCATGCTTGGTGACACCAGCCCCGGAAATGTTGACATGGGTGCCGTTGGTGTTTTGATTGGCCCAGAAAAGTGCGACAGGGGTATCGGGCTTCTCTTTCTTCAATGCGCCATAATAGTAAGTGTTGACAATCCCGACATCACATTTCCCTGCGGCAATCGCTTCCATCAGCTTGGTATCGTTGGAAAAAACTGGAACAGCCAGATTGCCGACCCAACTGCGAACAATCTTTTCGGTTGCCGCTTCGCCCTGTCTGGCAATCATCAAGGCAACTAGGGATTGATTATAGATTTTTTCTGAACTGCGTAAGCAGAGTCGTCCTTTCCACTTGGCCTCAGCCAGATCCTCATAGGAGGAGAGATCGGTGGCTTTGACCCGTTCTGTGCTGTAGACAAGGGTACGGGCGCGCACGGATAGCCCGAACCATCGATTTCCAGGATCCCGGTATTTTTCCGGGATATTGGCCAGCAGGAGTGGGGATTCCACTGGGGAGAGAACTCCTTGTTCAGCGGCATGCCAAAGATTGCCTGCATCCACAGTGATCAGTAGATCGGCTGGAGTGTTTGCTCCTTCCGCTTGCAAGCGGGCCAGCAACGGACCTTCGTTGTCCGTGAGGTAACGGGAGGTCACTCCTGTTTTGGCGCGATAGGCATCCAGGAGCGGTTTTAACAGGTGTTCTTTGCGGGCCGAATAGATCACCACGTCTTCTTCTGCACGGGCATCCGACAGACCAAACCAGAGACCGGTCAGCAGTGCCAGTCCAATTGAAACCGTTTTTTTCATGTTATATTTCCTTGTATTATTCCAGAGTCGATGGGCGACACTCATAAAGCATTCCGGGAGTGGGGTTAGCAAACAGCACCAAATGATCGGGCGCAACTCGGATTGGAAGTTGCGTCCCAATTCCATAATCCATATGGGAGGGAAACAACGCTTGCAGTTGGCAACCTGTGGTGAGTTCCAGGGTGTAAAGGGTAGAGGCTCCTTGAAAGGCTCGACGCACCACACGGGTGAGGATGGGTGAGTCGTCGTCTTTCTTGACATCGTCTGGACGAATCAACACCCGTACTGCATCGCCGACCTTGGGCCGATAACCACTTGGTTTTCCAGTAAGCAATCCAGCGGCGGTCTGAACGGTATCTGGGAAGTCACAGGTTCCGTAAAGAAACGTGCCTTGGCCAATGAAACCGGCCACGAATGGATCGACGGGTTGATGGTAGAGTTCATACGGCGTGCCCCATTGGCATAAACTCCCTTTGTGCAAGATGCCGATTCGATCACCCCAGGCAAAGGCTTCGTGTTGATCATGGGTGACTAGGATGCCTGTTGTTCCCTGACTGGTTAGAATTTGACGGACTTCCAGGCCAAGTCGTTCTCGTAGGTCTACGTCGAGATTGGAAAAGGGCTCGTCGAACAGGATTAATTCAGGGTGGGGGGCCAGAGCGCGGGCTAGGGCAACCCGTTGTTGTTGTCCGCCAGAGAGTTCATGGGGATGACGTCGAGTCATGGATTCCAATCCCACCAACTGCAACATTTCGTGGGTGATTGATTGAATCCTTTCACGGGGGTGTCCCTTCAGGCCGTAGGCTACATTTTGTTCCACTGTCAAATGGGGAAACAGGGCGTAATCTTGAAAGACCATACCCACTTGACGTTTTTCCGGTGGCAGAGTGAAGCCAGCTTTAGAGAGCGTTTTCCCCCTCAATAAAATTTGCCCAGAATGCACTGGATTGAAACCGGCAATGGCACGCAATACGGTGGTTTTGCCGCAACCGCTAGAGCCTAGCAGAGAGATCATCTCCCCTTTGGCCACTGAAAACGATAATGCACGCACCACGGGTTTGTTTGGATCGTACCCACAGGTGATCGTTTCGAGTTCGAGCAGGGGAGTGGAATGTGAGGAGTCGTTAAGCGACATGGGTGCCTTGCTTTGAAGTGAATTGAGAATTCTAAATAATACACATTCTCAATTGTCTTGGCAACTCCTAATCTGCCGGTGAAATTTTTTAGGCAATTGTCTTTGAGGAGGGGTTTGGTCAGACTTGTCATGGTGGGCGGTTTGTGGTAATATTTATAGGTTTTACTAGTGATTGTTTTTCAAGGGACTATCTGCCATTTTAAGGAATCCATGTCATGCCAAAGGTGCTTATATCCGACAAAATGTCTTCTGACGCCGAAGCGGCACTACGTGCCCGTGGTGTGGAGGTGGATTACAAGCCGGGCTTGAGTCCCGACGAGTTGAAGGCCATTTTGCCTGAATACGATGGTATTGCCATTCGTTCGACTACTCGGTTGACAGCGGATCTTATCGAAGCGGCCACCCGACTCAAGGTGATTGGCCGTGCGGGGATTGGTGTGGACAACGTGGATATTCCCGCTGCATCGAAGCGGGGGGTGATTGTTATGAACGCCCCGTTTGGGAATGCCACCACCACAGCAGAATTGACCGTGGCCCTCGCCCTGTCTGCGGCCCGTCATATTCCGGCGGCAACGGCGTCAACGCGCGCGGGAAAGTGGGAAAAAAATGGTTTCATGGGTCGCGAACTGGCTGGCAAAGTTTTGGGGATCATTGGGACCGGCAATATTGGGACTTTGGTGGTTGAGCGGTTTCTTGGATTAAAAATGCGCGTTGTTGCTTATGATCCATTCATCAGCAAGCAACGGGCGGAAGATATGGGCGTGAGTTTGTGTCCTACTTTGGAAGAGTTTTGGCCTCAGTTGGATGTGCTGACCGTTCATACCCCCCTCATTCCGGCCACCCGTCATATTGTCAATGAAGAGGCCTTCAGCAAAATGAAGAACGGCGTCATCATTGTCAATTGCGCCCGTGGTGGGATTATCGACGAGGCGGCTTTGTATGCGGCCCTCAAGTCGGGCAAGGTGTTTGCTGCTGGGCTGGATGTTTTTGAAAAAGAGCCTGCCAAGGAGAACCCATTGTTCGAGTTGGATAATGTGGTGTTTACTCCCCATCTTGGGGCTTCGACTTATGAGGCTCAGGTCAAGGTGGCGGTACAAATTGCCGAACAAATCGCCGATTATCTTCTCAAGGGGACGGTGCAGAATGCTCTTAATATTCCAGCGGTCTCAGAAGGGGAGTTGTCCACATTGCGTCCCTATTTGAATCTGGCGGACAAACTAGGAACCACCTTGGGACAGTTGACCACATCTGGGATTAAACGCATTGAAATTTTGTATGAGGGGGAGGCCTCCACTCTTAACCGTAAGCCCATTACCAACATGGTTCTCAACAGTCTGCTCAGTCCCATGCTGGATGGTGTCAATCTGGTGAACGCCCCTCTGATTGCCGAAGAGCGGGGCATTGATGTGGTAGAGGCGGTTCGTCGTCATTCACAAAAAGGGTTTATCTCTTTGCTTGCGGTAACCATCACCACGGAAACCCGTGAACGATGCATTACCGGTACTTTGCTTTATGGCAAGGATCCGCGCATTGTGGCCATGAACAACATTCCCATCGAGGCCAATCCTGAAGGAAACTTGTTGTTTGTTGCCAATAACGATGCGCCGGGTCTCATTGGGCGGGTAGGTACGATTCTGGGGGATGCGGGCATCAACATCGCCAATTTTCATCTTGGCCGCAAGCAGATCGGTGGTCGCGCCATTGCTTTTATCAATGTGGATCAGGATGTGCCGGTAGCGGTTATGGATCAATTGCGAACGGTGCAAAACGTTTTGGAAGTGAATTTGGTTCGGTATTAAGCGATGACACCACCCCATCCTGATTTGGGGTTGGTTGTGGTGATCCCTTGTTTTAACGAACCCGATCTTTTGTCCACATTGGATTCCGTGGCACAGTGCGAATTGCCCCCTTGTGCCACGGAATGCATCGTTGTTATCAATCACCCATCCGATGCTCCTGTAGAGATTCAAACCAACAATCAGGCCACATTGACTGCCGCACGATCTTGGGTTGTGGGGCGTGAGGATTCGCGCTTGGTGTGGCATATTCTTGATTATTCTGATCTTCCCCCGCGTCAGGCTGGGGTGGGTTTGGCGCGTAAGATCGGTATGGATTTGGGGTTGGTTCGTTTGTTGGCTGCAGGAAAACCAAAGGGGGTGATTGTTGCATTGGATGCGGATTGTCGCGTGGCTGGCAACTATTTGGTGGCACTTTACGAACATTTTCAGATGTATCCCTTGACCCCAGGGTGTGCGATTCATTTTCGTCATCCGCTGGAGGGACTTACAGAGAGACCAAGATACGGAATTGCTGCGTATGAGCTTTCATTGCGTTATGTGGTGCAGGGGTGGCGATATTGTGGTTTACCCAATGGTTTTCATACGGTAGGTTCTGCCATGGCGGTGCGGGCTGAGGCTTACCGCAAGCAGGGGGGGATGAATCGTCGTCAGGCGGGTGAGGATTTTTATTTTTTACAAAAAATCATGGCCTTGGGCAATTTTACAGCGTTAACTACAACCACGGTTTTCCCATCGCCGCGAATCTCTCATCGGGTTCCTTTTGGCACGGGCCGGGCCATGGCTGAGTGGATGTCGCGGGTAACCAAAGATTATTTGGTATGGAATCCATTGGTTTTTGAGGAACCACGTCATTTTTTTTCTCTGGTGGAGACGCTATATACCAGTGATGACGCCTTGGCGGTGGCGGGTTCAACGTTTGGACGGTTTTTGTCCTCTGTGGATATTGTTGGTCGTTTGTGTGAGATGCGTGGACATACGGCCTCTTCCATGGCGTTTCGCAAGCGTTTTTTCCATTGGTTTGATGGATTTCGTTTTCTCAAGTGGGCACACTGGGCGGCAGCCAACGGGCTTGGTGACAGAGATGTGGAGACGGCGGCTTTGACGTTATTGGATTGGCAGGGGCACTCTTGTCCTGAGGGTTCGTCGTCGGTAGAGGGGTTGTTAGCCATTTATGATCGTCTGGATCGGGCTGATTGGTCCTACCGCGACTTGTCAAGATAATCCTGAGCTTTGCGAAACATGGCTAGTTGTCCACGAAAGGCCCTTCCAGCATCTCTTGCCTCATCGCGCAAATGATTTAAGTCGCTACGATGTGCTTGAATGGCCTCCTGTTGAGCCGCCTTTGTGTCCCGCTTTTGTGTTCTGGCCTCCTGCACAGCCTTCAAGGCCGCTTCCCGACGAGAAAGCAATCCCTTGTGGTAAGCTTGATTGCGCTCTTCAAACAACTCCCGCGCTTGAGTCAGTTGCTTTTCTAGAACCGCAACCTTCTTGGTCCAATAGGATTCAGAACGAAAGATTCGCTCCAGGGTTTCTAATGTGGTATCTTGAGCCGTCAAAGAGAGGGTTACCGGATCGTTCGACGTGTCCGAACAACCGGTCAATACCAGCAGCAAACATAACCCCAAACCAAGCAGCCAGTGCATGGTCGAGTATTGACGGTGGTTACCCTCAGCGAGCTGCATACTCATTCAACTTGTTGCGCAAGGTGCGAATGGAAATGCCTAACAGTTCAGCTGCACGGGTCCGGTTGCCCTTGACCTCGTCTAAGGTGCGATGGATCAAAAACTCCTCCATTTGACGCACCGTCGTCCCCACAGGCAGACGAATCTGATCGTTGTTTTCTAACTCTGGACGAACAATATCAACAATAGATCCATCGTCCTCATCATATTCGTCATCCATCCCATCCTCATCCATGGAATGCGTGCGAACCGCTGTGGGGATTATATCGATCATCAGATCACCAACCGTGATCTCTCCCCCGTCGGCCACAAGCAGTGCGCGATGAATGACATTTTCTAATTCGCGAACATTGCCTGGCCAGGAGTACTGGTTTAAGGCAACCACCGCCTCTTTGGAGAAATAAATGGCATTGCGTCCCAACTCCTCAACAAATCGTTTGCGGAAATGCTCTGCCAATAATCCAATATCATTGGGACGCTGACGTAAAGGGGGCAACTTCACCGGAAAAACATTCAGACGATAATACAAATCCTCGCGAAATTTTCCAGACTGAGCCCATGACTTGAGGTCGCGGTTGGTGGAGGCAATCACTCGGACATCCAAAGGAATGGCACTGCGTCCACCCACCGGGTCCACTTCCCGCTCCTGCAACACCCGCAATAATTTGGCTTGCAGATTAAGGGACATCTCCGAGATTTCATCCAAAAAGATGGCCCCGCCATTGGCTTGCTGAAATTTTCCCTTGCGGTCTGCCAACGCGCCAGTAAATGCCCCTTTGGCATGCCCGAATAGTTCGGATTCCAAAAGATTTTCTGGCAAAGCGGCACAGTTGATTGCAATGAATGGCCCCTTATGCCGATCTGAAACCTGATGAACAAATCGGGCGATCAACTCCTTGCCTGTCCCACTCTCCCCCTGAATCAATACCGTGGCCATGGAACGCGCTACCCGTCGGATCTGCTGGAGCAACTGTTGCATGCCCGTATCCGAGGTGATCAAACGACGCCCACGGCCCAATTCCGGGTCAAAATATTGGTCAGCAAAATGTTGGATCAGACTAGAAATTTTGACATCATCAAGCGGCAACAAGAGATAGTCTGCAGCCCCAACGGCAATAATCTCCCGGGCTTCACTAACACTTCCCTTGGCCGCAGCAGCCAAAACCGGCAAACCGCGAAATAAGAAGGTTAGTTCACGAATCAGCTCCATCGGTTCTGGTGCGGTTTCCACCGCGACTACTGCCAAACTAAATCGTGCGTGCGTGAGACACTCCTTGGCTCCCGCAGCATTGAGTACCCGTGTCGTTTCCACTCCAGCCGCATTGAGTTGTGCGGCAAAAGAGGCCATGTCAGGATCGTTTTTTCCGCCAATCAGCAGCACTTCCCGTCGTTGGGTGGTCATGGCAATCTTAAAAACCTCGTCATGGATTGACATCCAAGGCCATGCCCAGTTGAGAAGCGTTTTCCTTGGAAACCTTGGACCAGGGAGTGGCTGGAGCAAGAGCCCCAACACCTGAAAATTGTTCCTTGGCCGCCTTTAAATCCCCGCTACGTTGCAGAATATCTCCGACTCGAATGCGCGCCAATGCTTGAATCTCCTTGTTTTGTGCCTCTGCGACCACGCGCTGAAATGCGGGTAATGCCTTGGAATCCCCTTTCCATTTGTGCAGTATAGAGGCATACCAATAATAATCTATCCCGTCTCCCATGGGGCGACTAAATAATAAATCTTCCATGTGCTGCACAGCTTGAGGGAACCGTTCCAGACCCGCTTCAGCCTTGGCCAGTAGTCGCCACCGTTCAATGCGATCCGTGGGATTAAAAATGGTTTCCGAGACACCGTCTAGCAGGAGCAACACCGCTTCCCAATCCTGTTTTTGCACCATGCGCCGTGCTTCATCCAAACGCACACGGGCCACATCCGGCGTTATTCCCTTGCTAGGAGGCAGAGTTTTGTTGGTCTCCTTGGGAGGTTGATCCAGAATGCTTCCACCAGAAATTGTTTTGGCCAATTGAGTCAGAGCCGTGGCCGTGTCCGTGTGGATTCCGTTGAGTAAACGTAAGGCCTCCTCGTTTAAACCCATGCGCAACATCGCCTCTGCCAAATGGATCCTGGCAGGAACAAATGCAGGATCCTCACGCCAGTCTTCACCGTAAACCTCGCCAAGTATGGCCGCATATTCTGGCCTGCCCTCATCCAAAGCTTGAGACATCCCATCGGTCAAGTAGTTGCGTTTAATCTCTTTGGCTCGTGCAACCATGGTATCACGCGAACTGATTGTCAAGAGGTCATTTAAAACCTCTAGCCCTTCCTTGTAACGCCCAGCCTCACCCAACATTTCGGCTTTGGTCATGTAGGCCACAGCCAAGGCCTCAGGTAAAGCGATTTCTTGGATGATTTTGTTGAGACGGGTCATGCGATCCTTGAAGTTTTGCTCCATGCTTTCCTGAAGCATGGGGATTCGCTCCCAGATCTTGTTATCAATTTTCGGATAGTCTTTTTTCATTGCCGCCAATTGATTCAAACTCTTTTTGACGTCCCAATGACGGTTGCTTTCAACCAGTAACATTTTGATACTGCTCTTAAACGTTTCAGCCTGCTCTTTGGGTAGGGTCATGTCCGTAAGGATTTGGTCCAACTCGTCCAGACGATTCTGGATATCCTGATCCTTTTCGAGTTGCAAATGGAAAATTCGTCCCCAAACCGTGGCATCCGAAGTGGGATGATCCTTTTTCAAACGGTCGAAAAGGCGTATGGCATCATCGACATATCCCAATTGACGGTTGCATTCCGCTGCCCGCAGCATGGCCCATGGCGTGATGGTGGGATGGGTGGGATAGTGACTCAACAGCTTGACATAATATTTTACCGCATCGCCATAACGACGAAATTTGTAATAGATATCAGCCGCTTCCATAATCCGTTCAGGGGAGTTGGCGATGTGTCCCTGTTGTTCTGGGCTGAGTTCGTCCAACATTTTGACCGCTTTTTCGTGATCACCGAACGCCTTGGCCAGTTGGATCAGCAGATATCGCGCTTCAGCAGCCGTTGATCCTTGGTTGCGTGTGTATTCCAGAACCTTCAGCAAAGCCATCTCACCGGCTTTCAGGTTTTCATCAGGAGAGATTTTAGAGTTAATCAATCCCATGGCTGTTCGGCCACGTTCCAACCATACCAGATGATGATCCGTTGGTAGATTGGGATCCCACAGAATGGCAGAGGCTTCTTGAAATTGGTTGGATTGATTGAGCAGTTGCAGCTGCATCAATCTTAAACGGGAATAATCCGCCGTATTGGGATAACGGGCCATGAGGGTATTTAATTCTGACAACATCCAACCAGACTTCCAGTCCATGTGGTGTGCCAGATCCAACTTGTAGAACTCCAAAAATTCACGATTTTTGGTAAGAGGGAACACCTCTAACAGGCTGTCAATGTATCCTCTGGCTTTGGAAAAACGGTGGTCTTGTTCTGCGGCTTTGGCATTGTTCAGATAATAAAGTTCATCTATGGACTGGCCGTTTAAGACTACTTTGTTTTCCGTGTCATTCACATAAAGTGTTCTGCCGATGCGGTGGAGTGGCAGCGGTTGCTTTTCGGCAATGGTTTGCCGACGATGGCCAAGGAGCTTCAGAGCTTCTTCATGACGTCCCAGTCCATCCTTGCTACGCAGAGAGGCGATAAACATCCCAGCCGTTGGATCATGATGAAAACTGACAGCACTGACCGAGTCGTGCAGTTGGATTTCCATCTCCACCTTGCCTTTGAATGCCTGGGCATTGATTTTCGTGGCCAGTCCCGCAGGGGCCATGGTTTGCCAAGTTGGATTCAGAACAGCACCTTGCCAGTTGAGATGGACGATATGGGCCGAAAGATCCAATACAGGTTCTAAATGGCCGTTGCCCGTATGGTTGATCAGCACCAAGGTGCCATCACGTCCCGCCAAAACACGGCCATCCAAAAGTTGAGCAGGACCGGCCCCCGATGGGATGATCGGGGCGTCGAGTTCCAAACGATATAAGGCTCCATCAATGGGGTCAGACTCTCCCAAGGAGTCACGAAAATTGACGTTTGGGCTTTTGAGGCCAAAGGTCAACTGGATTCCCATCTCTTCGCCATACGGGACTTCCGCCATTTTGAAACTTCCGATCCATTTGGACTCTTTGAGTTTCAATTCGGTGGCAGGCAAGGCCAGTACGCCGGGTACTGTGACCTCTAATGTCACAGGGTCCGTCATTTTCATGTAGGGACGCGAAGCACCTGGAGGAATCATGAATGAAATGATTTCTCGTTTGCCTTGATCCTCGGTTTTGTACTTCAAAGAGGTGAAAAAGGTATGTCCGTCGCATGGCGTCATGACTGTTATCAGCACGCAACAGAGAGCCAATGCAGTTGGCCCCAGGGTTCTCAATCTGTTGAGCCAATGCCAAGCAGACACCTTATTCCTCCATCCGTTCTGGGCGTTCCAGACGTTCCAATCCTTTTTTCTTGATTTTTTCAACCAAAGTAGTACGATTGAGATTGAGCAGACGGGCGGCTTTGTTTTTGTTCCATCCGGTACTTTCGAGGGCTGAGATGATCAGTTGGTTTTCAAATGAAGCCACAGCCCCGTTGAAATCAAGGCCTTGCTCGATTTTTTGGTTGATGTCTTGGGTGGAGGAGTTGATCATGCGTGTCACCGCCTCAACGCCCATGACGGCATCTAGGTCGCAGTCACCCTCTCCGTCGGTCTCGTTTTCTTTGTCGGCCTCATCCTCGGTTTTTATATTCGGTTCAACTTCTTCTCTGGCTTTGATTGGGGCCGTTGGTTTGTGCAACCGAATTTTGGGGGGCAGATCCTCAAATTGAACCTCCCCCTCAGAGAGGATGGTCAAGCGTTCGATCAGGTTTTCCAGTTCGCGGACATTGCCAGGCCAAGTGTATTGTTGGAAGATGTCATGAATTTCCCGATCTACGCTCACTCGAGGACGTTCATGGAGTTTGATGCATCTCTCTAGGAAATAATTGACCAGCAAGGAGATGTCGCCGGTTCGTTCTCGTAGGGGGGGGACATAGAGAGGCACAACATTCAAGCGATAAAACAGATCCTCACGAAAACGGTTCTCTGCCACCTCTTTTTCCAGATCTTTGTGGGTAGCGGCGATCACCCGCACATCTACTTTGACGGGTTTGATCCCTCCCACGGGTTCGACTACTTTTTCTTGCAATACCCGTAGCATCTTGACCTGCAATTTTGGACTCATGTCCCCGATTTCATCCAGGAACAAAGTGCCGTTATTGGCCAGTTCAAAGCGTCCGATACGGGTGTTGGCCGCTCCTGTGAAGGAACCTCGCATATGGCCGAACAGTTCGGACTCCAGCAGATCCTCTGGAATCGCGCCGCAGTTGACGGGAATCAGAGGTTGATCTTTCCGTGGAGAAAGATTGTGAATGGCCTTGGCAATCAACTCCTTGCCGGTACCGCTTTCTCCCTGTATCAAGATGGTGGAGTTGGCCGATGCAACCCGCTCAATCATCTTGAACAATTTGAGCATACTTTGGGATTTTCCTATGATTCCGTACATGATGTCGTCAATCAAACCTTTTTTAACCATTCATGTGGGTTGCATTCAGATTGGTCGTTTGATACAAACAGTGTCAAAATTCCAACGAGAGATTACGTCAAATATCCCTCAAAGCCAAGCCGTTGTAACCTGTAACCGCCAAATATTTATTCTTTGCCATGAAAATGCATGACACCACTGTTGCTAAGAACCCAAAGAACACCAAGCCAAACCCTGTTCCACAGAGTGTGGAAGGATGGATTCGCTATACAACGCATCAATTGGCCGAGGCCGGGCTTTCGTTTGCAAGTGGAATGCAAGAACCGTACCCAGAGGCGGAATATCTTGTTTTGCATGCCTTTTCAATTTCGCCAAGAACACGTCGTTCCCGTTGGCCATCTCCACCGGCCAACGCTTCGGCTCTTATTGACGCTCTTCTGGATAAGCGCGTTCGGCATCGTTTACCAGCCGCCTACATCACCCGCGAGGCGTTTTTTGCAGGTCATGTATTTTATGTGGATGAACGGGTTTTGATTCCGCGATCCCGCATTGAAAACATTTTGGACGATCCAGCTGGCTTTACCCCCTGGTTGGCCCATGAGCGCATCCAGCGGATTTTGGATTTGGGAACGGGCAGTGGTTGCTTGGCCATCTCTTTAAGTCTGGCCTTTCCCAGCGCGCGGGTCGATGCTGTGGACCTCTCTTTGGAGGCTCTGGAGGTCGCCAAAAAGAATCGTCGTCAGTTTGGGTTGCAACAGCGGGTACGTCTGCTCCAATCGAATCTTTTTTCTGCTTTGGCCAAAGAGCGTTATGACCTAATTGTCACCAATCCGCCTTATGTTCCGCGTGCCGATTTTGAACAATTGCCAGTTGAGTATCATCGGGAACCCGCGATGGCACTGTGTGCCGGTCCTGATGGATTGGATTTGCTTGAACCCATTTTGCGTCAGGCCGCCGATCATTTGACCCCTGGCGGGGTTTTGATTTGTGAAACGGGTGATGATGTTCAAGAGATTCTAATGGCGCGTTGGCCGGAGGTGCCAGTGGAATGGATTCCTTTTCATTTTGGTGGCAGCGGTGTCTTTGCAATCCAGAAGGAAACCTTGGAAGCATGGAAAAAAAAGTTTCTTTAAGGGGTCATTCGGGGTAGAATTATCGTTACTATGAAACTTTCCAACTCCATTCCTGCTTATCTACTGAAAGATTTCGGCTACTGCCGTGATTTCGTCGAGGGGCGTGCTGAGAACCTGACCTTTCGCAGTCAGCTTGTGTCGCGACGTTTGCGACCTTTTTTGTATGCCATTTATGCCTTTATCTGGACGGCCCGTGATTTTATCAATTTGCCAGGGCAGGATGACGATTTCAACTTACAGAAGTTGGATGATTGGTCTCGTCGTTTGAGTTTGGCCAAGTCTGGTCAGACCGACCATCCCATTTTTCGCGCCATGAGGCACACCTTTGAAGTCACCTCGTTGCCGGAAAATCTTTTGCAGAACATTTTGATTGCCCTCCGCATGGACATCACCAATAAACGGTATGAGACCCTGGATGATTTGACTGAGTACTGTCGTTTTGCCGTCAATCCGATTGGACAGATTATTCTTTATTTGAGTAACGAGGTGGATTTTCCTCAGAGCTTGCAGACTACCGAGAAAATTTATCATTCAGACGCCTTTTGGACGGCCATGCAATTGACCAGTTTTTGGCAAAACTTGGGACACAATACTTGGAATCATCACCCTTTGTATCTTCCCAAAAGAGAGATGCAGCTTTTTGGGGTTCATGAAGAGACCATTTTGCAGCGTCGATACACCTCCATGTTGGGGAGCTTGATTTTGCATTTGGTGGAAGAGACACGGATTTTGTTCGCCAAGGGTGAACCTTTGCTGAAGCAGGTTGCATGGCCTTTGCGGCTGGAACTGGCAACCGTTACGGAACGAAACATGGCCATGTTGGATCGCATTGAGTCTTGTGGTGGCAATATTTTGCGCAAGCGTCTTGATTTGACACAACAGGAGCGTTTAGGGTGTTTGTGGCGTGCTTTTGGTCGCGCCTCCGTATGAGAATTTACAGAAAACGGGTCGGATTCGTATTGAGCTGATGAAATAATTGAATATATTTATCTAGCAACTTGTGGAGGATTATCTTTTCTAGGGAGTGTAAGGCAATTTTTTGAATCGCTTCCTGGCCAGAGGACAACAACTCACCAGCCTTCTCCAACAGAGAACGGATCAGGAGATCCATGGACTCCTTGTGATTCAGCGAGAAGGCAAGGGTGTGACGTTGTAGGCTGGCGGCCTCTAATAAAGTGCGGGGAATGGTGATGAGTTGGGCATGCTTTTTTACATCTTTGGCCAAATCGCGAATAATGTGTATTAGGTAGCAAAAAATGGCCATCTCTCGGACATGATCTCGGCAGTACTCCATGCCCTGTTCCAACACATACCGCTCATCGCGAAAAACACAGGCCAGAATATAAGCAAAGGTGGCAGCCGGGGCCACGGTTGCTCCCTCACAATAGTCTAGAAAATCCCCCCAAGTCACAATTTCGCGTTCATGGACATCGTGTTGCATCGCGCCAGCCAAGGCGATCCACGGCCAAGGCCCTAAATTGCTGACACCAACGGTTTCGTTCAAACCAATAAAAACCAAGGGTTGAATGGAATCACTCCGTGGCACAAAATCTCCTTGGGCAGCAGTCAATGCCTGTTCTTGCCAACTGTCAATCTGACGCAAAACAGATTCACGGCTCTCTTGTCGTTGGCGATCATCACCAGAAAAGAAATTCTCATCCACCAAGTCATCCACAATCCGCATGGCCGCATAGGTGGTGATAAAAAGACGTCGTTTTTTAAAACCCAACAGTCGCGAAACCAGAAACAACGGCGAACCGTTTTTTTTGGCAATGTCATGGCAGACAGAATAAGGGGTCATGCGCACTCTTTGTCGTTGGCGTTAAAAAAGAGATTCACAATTTTTTTTTAATCATGATACCGCTCAATCTTTCACTAAAGCGAGTTTTTCCGTTATCCTGTCAAAGAAGGTGCGACTTTCTGCAACTTTTTGGGCAACCTTTTGGCACCCCATCGCTGCTTTTTTATGGAAACGACCCATGCATAGAAATTTTTGGTTTTTTTGTACCCTTCTGCTGGCACTCATCACCGGGGCTTGTTCCTCTACCTCGACAACGACCGCTTCCTCAAAACCGGCGGAAACGTTGTACATGGATGGCATGCAAGCCCTGAAAGTCGGTAAATTTAAAGTCGCTATTGAGCAATTTCAAGAGATCGACCAAAAACACCCCTTCTCCCCTTGGGCCACCCGTGCGCAAATCAATCTCATCTATGCCCATTTCAAGCAAGGTGATTATGATGATGCCGTGAGCGATGCCAATCGTTTCATTCGACTTCATCCGCGTCACCGTCACGCCTCCTATGCGTTTTATATGCGGGGACTGGCCAATTATCAAAGGATCTCCGACTCCTATCGGGATCAAAGCCGTACACGGGAAACCGTCACCGCTTTTCGTGAACTCATCGCCCGCTTTCCTAAGTCGGATTATGCTTGGGAGGCGCAACAGATGCTGCTCTTGTGTGTGAATCGAATTGCGGAACAAGAAATGGTCGTGGGGAGGTTTTATCTGGATCGTGAAGAGTACATTGCCGCCATCAATCGTTTCACTCAAGTGATCAACAATCCAGAGTTTCAAACCACACCCTATATTGAGGAAGCCCTGTTTAGTCAAGTGTTAGCCTCCCAACGTTTGGGACTCACCGAGGAAGCGAACAATTATGCGGCGGTTTTGGGACACAATTATCCGAAAAGTCCCTTTTATCAGGCTGCATTGCGACTGGTGAAAAAAGGCGGAGATGTCTCTCGTGGAGAGTTGGCGGCCTTGCGTCAGGGCGTGGATGAAGGCTCTGTATTGAGCCGTTTCTTCCAGGGATTGGCCCCAACCCTTCTGCCAACCCAAACCGAAGTAAGATAGCTCATGCCAATGCCCCGTGCCTTGGTTCGGCACGGGGTACACATCACAAAAGACGTCATTTTTTTTTACACTGTAAAAAAGATTGCGCACTCTGAAAATTTCTTATTTTTTCCTTAATTATTAAACAATAATCACGCGATCATGCGTTTTTTCGTGTCACAAAATTGGACAGTTGCCTCCTTTTGGCCATGTGCTTATTGTTGATTACCATAATGGGTCATTTTTTATAGTATGGTTTAAATTTTAAATATTTACATGATATTTCTTTATTATAAATTAAAAATATTACTTAAAATTATATTATGTTTTATTGTTGCGCCACAGACTAAACCGTCAAGGGAATAAAGGTATACACTTCGTTATATCTTTGTGTGCGATTTGAATAGGTATGAAAAATGCATAAGAATGATATAGCCATACAAATCAATAACCTCGCTCAAGATTTTCAGGAAGTGAGTAAAAATTGGATGGAATTTCTCACAAATGAGAAATAAATAGACCTTGAAAATAATCAACATATTGTTTTTACTGGTTTGTGTTGGAGGGTATAATTTTTGCTTATCTTAGGATAAGTGTAGCATAAAAAAATTTCATTAATCAATTCCTTAAACAAAGTCCTTCCGTATCCAAAAAGCAGTGCAGAGAACGGATAGACGCTTTTTCTAAAGGTGCGGACATGGCTAAGAATACTGGGAACAACAAGAACGACCATGCACAATCAGGTGGGGAGCGTCCTCATCATGCGCAAGACGATATGACATTCCAAAAGCCCGGTCAGGTTTCCCAGGATTCTCGTCAAGAACTGGATGATCTGACCGTTTTGCAAAACGCTTCCAAAAAGGATTTGTCAGCCGAGGCCTCTTCGAATGTTGGGCATGAGGGAGCAACGGAGGATTCGCATAGCCTAGGTTCGGTTCAGACGGGGGGGGCAAGTTCCACTGAGGAACATTCGCATCAGTCTTTGGATAATATGACTGTTTTGCAACCGAATTCGGTGTCGCAAGGATCCAGTCAAGACTCCCGTCAGTCGCTTGATGAGTTGACGGTTTTGCAAAACACTTCCAAAGTGGATTTGTCCGCAGATGCCTCCCGGTATGTGGAACACGAAGGATCCACAGAGGATTTGAATGGTTTTGGTTCCATTCAGATGGGAGGAAGCACTGTCGAGAGAAGTATACCCATTGCGACTGATTTGACATCGCCGACCAGTCCGACATCGCCGACCAGTCCGACGTCGCCGACCAGCCCGACAGTGGTGAGCAGTCCGACATCGCCGACCAGTCCGACAATGGTGAGCAGCCCGACCTCGCCGACCAGCCCGACATTGTTGAATAGCCCGACTTCGCTGACCAGTCCGACGTCACCGACCAGTCCGACCAGTCCAACGTCTCCAACAAATGCATCCGCGCAGACAACCCAGACGGCATCGCAGGCATTTCGGACGAT
>JADFYY010000179.1 GCA_015232825.1 Magnetococcales bacterium | reverse complement strand
AAGCTGGCTGTGATCATCATCTGACCAAACCCATCCGCAAGGAGCGACTGATTCAAGCGATTCGGGAAATTCTCCACCAAGCCACATCTTGAAACAAGACGCACGCATGACCATATCGATAATCGAAAGGAGGATACGCCAGCTACTGGAACTGGAACATCGTCATATCCTGGTGCAAAGATCGGGTTTTTGGCCCGCTGGCCGGATTTTGACGGCATAAGGTTGCTAGCAAGTGTAACGATACAAGAGCAACATTTCTGATTGCATCTTGATTTTATTTTGTGAATCCCTATTTCAAGATCAGGATTCATTTGGCGCGGCTTCCGCGTTTGACATCACTCGTATTCGGAAAAAGGAGGGAAACATGTTCCATCTATCTCGTGGCTCTCTGGCCGGGTGCGCAGCCGGTTTAGCCAACCCGGCATTGCATGTAATGTCTTGTTCGTCTGGTATGTCGTGGCCCTCACGTTATTGGAGCGTCAAGACCGATGTATCGGAAAGCGCGGATCAGTTGGTTTTTAACGCCGATGTCCCTGGCATGAATCCAGAAGACCTGAAAGTAACCATCGAGCCGGGCAGGCTCACGATTCGCGGTAGGCGGGATTACTTTCACAGGGACAACCATCCTTCTCGATGCATGGGATGGGCTTCCGGGTTCTTCCTGAGGACATTCCAGCTGCCGGATGGATTGCTTGTGGAAAAAGCCAGAGCATCTACCAGAAATGGCGTCCTGACCGTCAGTATTCCAAAAAGCGAAAATACTCGGTGCCGCCGGATCGATATCAACGCTTCTTATGATCTGAACCCGAAACATTTGGTTTCACCGGTAGTGGAATGGCGGAACAAAACCAGCCATTTTTGGAACATGACAAGAAACAGGATGTCCACCCTGTTCAATACATGGTCAGCGAGGTTACGGAATTCCAACAAAAAGAGCTAAGAATCGAATCAATACGGATTGGGTAGCCTTGAGGATTGCCAAAACATGGCCAAGTGGACCGATTCGTTCAGAATAAGAGAGTTCCATGAGCACCGAGTTCACGGATTTCTACAAGACCCTTGGGGTTGACAAGAACGCCAGCCAGGATGAGATCAAGCGAACGTTCCGCAAGCTCGCCCGCGATTATCATCCAGATGTCAATAAATCACCGGGCAGCGAAGCCCGCTTCAAGGAGATCTCAGCGGCTTACGAGGTGCTTAGTGACGAAAAAAAACGCTCGGAATACGATCACCTTTACGACTATTGGAAAAACGGCGGATCATTTCCCGGCCAACCGGGATATGAAAATGCATCTGGATTCAAGTTCCAACGGGGTGGATCATTCATTGACCTGGAGGAACTTTTCCAGGGGCTTTTTGGAGAACAAAATGGCGGCAGAGGTTACGGCACTTGGTTTTCGGGTTTTCCGAGCAATGGCGGCGGAAGCGCGTCGGTGTTCTCACGCAGTTTTGGCCAACAGCCTGCCCACGAGGTGACTCTCAACCTGGAAGAGGCGTTCTCCGGGTGCAAACGTCGGTTTGATGTTATCTCCCCTGGAGGGGGGAACAAGCGCATTGAGGTTTCCATCCCAGCCGGGGTCACCGACGGACAGACGATCCACCTAGGTGCCAAGCGAGGCGATGGTGGAACTCCCATGGAGGATCTCCATCTTCGCATCCGAATTCTGCCGCACCAACGGTTCCGCGTGGAGGGAAAGGATATCCACCTCGATTTGCCCATCACACCATGGGAGGCTGCCCTAGGTGCCACGGTGATGGTCCCGACACTGGGGGGAACGGTCCGTGTCAAGATCCCGGAAGGGTGCCAGTCTGGCAAGAAATTGGCCTTGGCGGGCCGTGGATTGCCGGGATCCCCAGCTGGAGCGCAATATGTAATTTTAAACGTGGTTGTGCCTACTCCGACAACGGAATACCAAAAGGATTTCTACCGAAAGATGGAAAAAGAGATGCCCTTTGATCCCAGGGCCGGTTTGATGCACTAAAGCGGGAAGCCCGATTCGGTATGCAGGAAAACACCCAACCAAAACCCCCGCATTCGTGATACGAATGCGGGGGTTTTGGTTCATTTGGCGATGTTCACCAGTGTCGGACGTAACAACCGCCCATTGAGCAGATAACCCGTTTGAAGTTCCTGGACAACACTCCCGGATTCGGCTTCGGTATCATCCACTTGTGTAATGGCCTGATGCAAATTCGGATCGAATGGTTGATTCAGAGCCTTGATCTTCTCGATACCATGCTTGACAAAGGTTTGCGATAGCTCTTTCTCCATCATCTCAACGCCTTGTATCAATGATTTCAGCAGAGGGGAATACGTCTCGCCGTCCGTCAAATTGGCACGTATGGCAGTCAAAGCCCGGTCTACATTGTCGGCCAAGGTGAGCAGATCCTTGGCAAACCCTGTCAAGGCGAATTTCCGGGCCTTTTCCATTTCCCGTTCGTTGCGTTTGCGCTGGTTGTCCATGTCCGCTAGGGTACTCAGATACTCCTTGCGCCTTGCCTCAGATCGTTCCACTTCTTGCGCCAACGCCTCCTCCAAGGTCTTGATCCGCTCTTCCGGGCTTTGTCGCTCTTCATCGCCCATTTTCCCACCATTGGCAACCTCAGGAGCCGCGTTCGACTTCACTGGCGCGGATGGGATTCCACCCTCGGTTTCGGACTCTTCTCGATCACCATCCCCGGTTGCAACTGAGGTCTCCATTACATTGGATTCTTTATGTTTACCCATATTTTTCTCCATGCTTTCATTCCATTTGCGGTCATGGAGCAGCATGTCGATGCTGCCTGCAAAAAAACTCCCCCTTCCAAATGGAAGGGGGAGAATGAATATCCTGTGACCCTATCAGGCGGCCCTGGAATAGGGCTTCACCTCTTCGTACTCGGCGTTGACCGCATCGTCATGACAGCTTTCTCCCGAACAGGAACTGGTTCCGCACGATCCGTTTTTGGCAGTGCCACGGACAGAGGAGTCCTTGTACATTGCCTCGCCTAGTTTCATGGAGGCTTCCATCAGTGCCTGGATCTTGGTTTCAATGGTTTCGGCATTGTTGCCATTCATGACGCTCTTGAGATCCTCGATGGCCTTGTCAATGCCTTTTTTCGTTACCTCATCCACCTTGTCGCCATATTCTTTAAGGCTCTTCCCAGTGCTATTAATCAGGGAGTCAGCTTGATTGCGAAGATCGATCAGCTTGCGTTTTCTGGCGTCTTCCTCGGCATGAGTTTTGGCTTCACGCACCATTTTTTCGATTTCCGCTTCCGTCAAACCTCCAGAAGCTTCAATGCGGATAGAGTGTTCTTTGCCAGTTCCCAGATCCTTGGCGGAAACTTGCACCAGTCCGTTGGCGTCGATGTCGAAGGTGACCTCGATCTGGGGTATGCCGCGCGGGGCCGGGGCGATCCCCTCCAGATTAAACTGACCGAGAAGCTTGTTATCTGCGAACATCGCCCGTTCGCCCTGGGCCACCCGTATCGTCACGGCGGGCTGGTTGTCCACAGCTGTGGAGAAGACCTGAGATTTCTTCGTTGGGATGGTAGTGTTCTTGTCGATCAGCTTGGTGAACACCTGCCCCATGGTCTCAATGCCCAGGCTCAAGGGTGTCACATCCAGCAACAGCACGTCCTTGACCTCACCTTTGAGAACGCCGCCCTGAATCGCGGCACCGATGGCCACCACCTCGTCGGGATTCACCCCCTTGTGTGGTTCCTTGCCAAAGAACTCGGTCACCACCTGCTGAACCTTCGGCATGCGGGTCATGCCACCCACAAGCACCACTTCATCGATCTGGGAGGTGGAAACGCCTGCATCCCTTAGTGCCGTCCGGCACGGCTCCAGGGTGCGCTGGATCAGGCCATCCACCAGAGATTCCAGTTTTGCCCTGGTTATGGTGACGTTGAGATGCTTCGGACCACTGGCATCGGCAGTGATGAATGGAAGATTCACATCGGTCTGGGAGCTGTTGGACAGCTCGATCTTGGCCTTTTCCGCCGCCTCCTTGAGACGCTGCAAGGCCATGGTATCCTTGCGCAGGTCGATGCCGTTCTCCTTGTGGAAAGCATCGGCCAAATGGTCGATGATGGTCTTGTCGAAGTCCTCGCCGCCCAGGAAGGTATCGCCGTTGGTGGCCTTGACTTCGAACACCCCATCGCCGATCTCCAAAATGGAGACGTCGAATGTGCCTCCCCCCAGATCGTAGACCGCAATGATGCGTCCACCCTTCTTGTCGAGGCCATAGGCAAGAGAGGCCGCCGTGGGTTCGTTGATGATGCGTAGCACATTCAAACCGGCGATCTTGCCAGCATCCTTGGTGGCTTGGCGTTGGGCGTCATTGAAATATGCCGGAACGGTGATCACCGCATCGGTGATTTTTTCGCCGAGGTGATCCTCGGCGGTCTGTTTCATCTTTCCAAGAATCATAGCCGAGACCTCGGATGGGCTGATTTTGCGCCCGTCCACATCCACCCATGCGTCGCCGTTATCCGCCTTGACGATCTTGTAGGGAACCAGATCCAGATCCTTCCTGATCATTGGATCGTCGAACCGGCGGCCAATCAGCCGCTTGATGGCAAACAAGGAGTTTGTGGGATTGGTCACAGCCTGCCGTTTGGCGGCCTGCCCCACGAGCCGCTCTCCTCCTTTGACGAACGCCACCATAGAAGGGGTGGTGCGTGCCCCCTCGCTGTTTTCAATCACCTTTGGATTGCCGCCGTCGATGACCGCCACGCAGGAGTTGGTGGTCCCAAGGTCGATGCCGATCACTTTGCCCATTTTAATTCTCCTGTCATCTCTTGATATGATTGCACAGAAATTCGATTTCCAATGAAAATTGGATCAAGCTGTCTGTTGCGGTTCGTTGACGAGAAGGATATAGGAAGACGTTTTTCGGTTTTCAAGAAGGTGCGAAATTTTTTTCCAGCACGCATCAAAAATGCCGACATGGCAATGGAATTCAACTTTTTCAAAGTCTTGAAGCATGTCAAAAAAAACTGTCCATCCTCTTGCGAACGAAAAATGCGCTTC
>JADFYY010000178.1 GCA_015232825.1 Magnetococcales bacterium | reverse complement strand
TGGGTCGTTGCGTACTCTTTGATCGTGCCGGGTGTTGCCTGGCACCGCTGCCAGTGTTCCAACCAGAACCGTTGTTTCTCGGTCAGTACCGGTTCCCTGATTCCATTTTTGTCCATGTCGACCTCCCAAAATTGTGAATTTTTGGGATGGTCTCACCATTCAGAAAAAATGGGTACCCTGGGGACAAATGGACGCTTACGTCGCTGGGGAAATTTCTATGGCCAGTCGCAATTTATGTGATCAGTAAGTTTTACACCGTTCCATACTGGTTGGAATTAATAATTCGTTACGCATGATGATGTTCATGCAAGGCGATAACATGTTGTTTTGCCGATTCATTTTGAATCGGCTTTTTTGATTATTTCATATAGATATTAAATGTAAACCAGTATTGAAGGTAGGGTTTATGGAAATAGAACTTACAGACGAAGAGGGAGAAATCTTAATGTGGTATTATTATCAAAAAGAAATGGATGAATATTTGCTGTTTCATCTTGAATCGTAATCAATCAACAACAGGAGAATCAAGAGATGCCCACCACACTCGGAGAGCTTCATAAACACGTCAGAGAGATCTCGTTAGATCACCATGATTCAATCGTCTCTGCCGACGATGTTCACTTCGCCAACCTCGAACAGGTCATCATCAACGGGCAGTTGCATCCCATCCTTCCCCACGCCCAGCGGCTTATCTCGAACCGGTTGGGTGTCCCACACCAGTACCTTCAACGCTGTCCGCCTTCGCTCCAGGCAAAGAATTTAAACCACTGGATCACCGAGCAGAAGGAAGATCGAGAGTTTTTGGTCCGTTTTGACGGAGACCACGTCAGAGCCGTGTTCACGCCACGCTATAAAAAACTCGACAACATTGAGGTTTTGGACCGTTTAAACGAACTGGGGTTTGCTCCAGAAACAGAGGTCCATGTCCAGTTTGACTCAAATTTCATGTCGCTCAGCATCCCAGATGAGGGCAGGACTTTCTCGATTCAACCGGGCGACAGGGTTACCCCAGGCATTTCAATCGCAAACTCAGAGGTCGGCTTGTCCTCTCTGAAAATCGAGGCTTACTGTCTGAGATTGGTCTGTACGAACGGGTTAATCAGCAAGATGCAAACCGCGTCTTCCTTCCGGCACATCTCCAAGAAGATTTTGGAGGAACTCCCCCTCGTTTTAAGGACTGTATCAGAGGGGGGCACTATGGTCGCAGATCATCTGAGATTTTCACTGTCAAGCAGGGTGGACAATCCAGACAGCACGTTCAACTCCTTTAACCGTCAATTTCAGCTGGAACCGGCTGAGATTGAGGCAGTTGCATGGGGATGGCAAGCGGAACCCGTCAACACAATGTTCGGAATTATTCAGGCTTACACCAAAGGAGCCCAGCACCACCGATTGGATGCCCATTCACAGTATCGCCTCCAAAGAGCCGGGGGAGACATTCTGGCTATGGTTCGGCATTGACCAGAAATTTTATCAACCATCAAGGGCGTCATGTAACGCCCTTTTTCATTACTAAGGAGAAGTAATTATGTTCAAAAAAGCAGAACGAAAACAAGCAAAATTGCGTTTGTGTCTGACGGGTCCCAGTGGGAGTGGTAAAACCTTCTCCTCGCTCAAAATAGCAGGGGCTCTTCCAGCAAGCGGCGTTACACCAAAAATCGCCATGATAGACACCGAGAATCGCTCTGCGGAGCTTTATGCGCATCTGGTTGACTTTGATGTGGCCCAGTTGACTCCTCCTTACCATCCCCAGAGGTACATCGACTTGATCAACGCTGCCAGTCAATCTGGGTATGAGGTTTTGATCATTGATTCGCTCAGTCACGGGTGGATTGGTGAGGGGGGGATGCTCGATCAGCACCAAAAAATCACTCAATCGCGCAAAGATCATAATTCTTTTGCCGCATGGCAAGACGTCACGCCGATGCAGAACAGGCTGATCTCAGCCATTATGTCCGCACCCCTGCATATCATCGCCACGCTCAGGACCAAAACGGCCTGGGAGGTGGTAGAGAATGTTCAGGGTAAGAAGGCCCCGGTCAAAGTCGGGCTGACCCCCCAACAGAGAGAGGGACTGGACTACGAATTCACAGTGGTCCTGGATCTTTCACCAGACGGGCATGTTGCCACGGCCAGCAAAGACCGTACCGGCCTTTTTGATGGCCAACATTTTGTGCCAGGCATGGAGACCGGTCAGAAACTCTCAAAATGGCTGCTGTCTGGGGCTGACCCAGGGGTGGCCACCGATACCCTGGTCGGGTTATTCGCAAATTGCGACTCCCTTGCTACCCTCAAGAATCTCTGGCGGCAGCATGAACCAGACATCAACGCCCACCACCCAGACGACATCAACGCCCTGAAGAACGCATGGTTGGCTCGAAAGGCGACCTTGGTAGGCAAACTGAACAACCACCAATGTGAAAATGCCCATCCATCGACAAACTAACCCCCCGGAGAAAAATCCATGACCTGCATGCCGCCGTTATTCATTATCTCGCAGGAATTCCAGGAGCTGCAATGGCTTTTTGCAGAAGGTGAAATCCCAGAGGAGGAGTTTCAGGACCTGATCCAAAAGGTCGCCGCTGACTTCAGTCGGAAGGCAACCAACTTGGCTGCCATTTTCTTAAACCTGGAGGCCGATGCCAGAGCCATCGATGAAGCAACGCAGCGCATGGAACGACGGCGCGAATCCCTGACCAAAAATGCCAAACGTCTCCGTGATCACCTCCTGCTCCATATGCAGATGACCGGAACGCAGGAGGTCAAAACTCCTCAATTCCACATCAAAATCCGCAAGAACCCGCCGCATGTAGACATTTTGTGTCAAGAAATTATCCCGGACGAGTTCAAGGAGATCGTCACAACCACAAAAATCGACAAAGCCGCCATCAAGTCAGCGATCAACGCTGGACAGACAGTGCCCGGAGCAGTTCTGGAGCAGGGCCTACGCCTCGATGTTCGGTGAAATATTTCAATCTTCGGGAGACTTTCTGTCTCCCGAAGATTTTACTTGGTATGCCAGCATGAAAAATTTAATTTAAGATCAATATTTTGCGCTTAAGGATGGGTTTGGTTGACGCTTGATTTTTGGTGCTTCGTATCGTGAAATTTTTTTGTAGTAATATCAATCATATACGACAATATTTAAGATTTTTGCAAACAATTTACTGTTTCTGAACGCCAAATGATGATATAATGTAGTGTATGGTAGTGAGGCTACTGGTTTTTAACCTCTGACATTTTTAAAAGGAGGAATATCACACTTAACAAACGGACATTGTCGTTGGATCCTGCTCTCCCCCCTCAAACTATGTTTTCCTGAAGTATCCGATGTTTCTTCCGGCACATGAGGGCATCCTCCCCTGACCCGGACTGCTGTACCTGTATGCCGTTCTAATCTCATATGCAATAACAAAACTTTTTTTACAATCCCATTTTCGAGAGGACCTTCAGGTCTAGCTTAAAGGATTATGATCAGCAATGATAACGACTGACATTGACCATACTCCCGAATCGTCCATAATGACGGTCAAGGAGGTCGCTTTGTTCCTGCGCAAGAGCCCATCATGGGTTTACAAAAATTGGCGGGAGTTGGGCGGCGTGAAGCTCGCGGGTTCTCTGATTTTTCCAGGAAAGGAGAATCTCTATGAGCATTTATTTTGTGGCAAAGAAGGGGTGGAGATACGACTTCACCCTACAAGGACGCAGGCAAACAGAAGCTTGGTTCAAAACAAAGGCAGAGGCAAAAAAGGCCGAAGCCCAAAAAAGAAAGGAGATGGAACAACTACCGCCAGCACCGGCGATAGAGGTGCAGACCCAAATCGGCATGGCCTTCTTGGAACTGGTCAACCGACGACTGGACCATGTGAAAGCGCACAATTCAGAACGGCATTATAACGATTACCTGTACATGGCCAAGCGGTGGGTGGCTTTGTGGGGGAATGTCCTGGTTACACAGATCACTTCGGACATGCTTGAACGATTTGTTCTTAAGCGGGCTAAGGTGTCAAGAGCGACCGGTAACAAAGAGATCCGGTACCTGAGGGCCACATTTAATTATGGTGTGAGGAAAAAGTGGCTGAAGGAGAACCCGACGACCGGTATGGAGTTTTTTCCGGTTGAGAAAGGGGTCAGGTACGTACCGTCGGCGGACGACATTGACCGTGTGATCGCTGTTGCCGACCCTGATACCCAGGACTATCTCTGGGTTATCCGTGAGACGCTGGCGCGGGTTGGCGAGATAAACCAACTAACTTGGAAGGACGTTGATCTCAAGGACCGCCACGTTGTTCTGTACACCCGGAAGAAGAAGGGTGGGAGCTTGACTCCGAGAAAGGTACCGATGACGGAAAAACTTTATGAGGTGCTGTCTCGTCGGTTCGATGTTCGGGACCAGACAAAGCCGTGGGTTTTTTGGCACAACTACTGGAGTAGCAGGACGAGTGCGATGTGCGAGGGACCGTACCAAGACCGGAAACTGATCATGAAGAGTCTTTGCAAAAAAGCTGGCGTCGATTATTTCCGTTTCCACCCACTTCGACATTCGGGAGCATCTGTGATGGACGGTGAAAATGTTCCCATCGGTGTGATCCAGCGGATTTTGGGTCACGAGAACCGGAGCACCACGGAAATTTACCTCCACGCTATCGGTGGGTCTGAACGAGATGCGATGGTGGCTTTCGAGCAGGCACGGAAGAAAGTCACACACAAAGTCACACACAAAGCAAATGATGAAAGCACTGCAGTGTCGTAAGTAGTTGATTTAATGGTGTCCCCGGCGCGATTTGAACGCACGGCCTACGGATTAGGAATCCGTTGCTCTATCCGGCTGAGCTACGAGGACATGCAAAAATAAACAACGGCAAAAGGCCGAATCCCCTCGACAGGAACCCGGCCTTCCCCACCACATCCGATACAGGCCATTCTCAATGCAGGCTGGCTTTGTTTTGCTCCAGATGGCTCACCGCATCTTTGACCATCTCTTCGGCCTTCGCCCGGTTGACCGACTTGGCAATCAGCTTCTCCG
>JADFYY010000177.1 GCA_015232825.1 Magnetococcales bacterium | reverse complement strand
GCAAGGTCTCATTTTTGAATTCGTCAATCAGATCATCCATCAGGGCTTTCACGGAACCGGCAGCATCGCTGCCGGGCAGGTTGCAGTGCAACCATCCCTGGGTGTGCAGAATGTTGGAGACCGAAGGTCCAGTACCGCCCAAAGGCCAACCAAGATCCTGCTCAACGGCTTTGATCAAGGCGTCCAGATCGTTTTTGTCACCAACCAAAAACTCGATGTTGGAACGTGAAGTGAAACGGAGATGTCCCTGACAATATTTATCTGCGATATCGCAGACTTTGCGCACGGTATCCGCACTCATGGTGCGGGGTGATCCAGCCCGAACCGTGTAAAGCTTGTCGCCACTCTTGGCGGTATGCACCAAAACACCTGGGCGCAACCGGTCATGAGATTCCCACTGGCCATAGTTCTTGGCCATGAGTGGATGAATGTGTTTGTTGTAATCCGGCGCGCCCTGATCCCGGGGGGCCAATGGTTGATCGCTCATCGTTTAAAACCTCTCCTCGTATATGAAGGATATCTTCTCATAACCATAAATTGGTCAAGTCCACTCTTATGCGGTCTCAACAGACTCGGCTTCCCGATTCCAGACCGGCGGATCTTTTTTCTGTTCGCCTTCGATGCGGGCGGGGGCCAACTCTTCAAACTTGATGTACGAAGTGGTACGCGGCTGACGAATCATGCGTGCGTCTGGCTCGATGCCGACACCCTTCAAGAAGGTTCCCATGCCGATACGGGCGATGAATTCACCAATACGCTCGTGATCCATGCCGTTGTCGTTCCAGAACTCCCAGACCTTCTCGATGAATTCGATGAGAGCATCCAAGTCCTCATCGGTCTCCAGTTTCATGAAGGGAACCAGAACCGAGCTCATGGTATCGCCGATTTTCAAGGTGCGATGGCCACCGATCAGAATGGTGACACCTCTGTCCAGACCGGGCTTGAGGGCGTGATGCATCACGTTGATGCAATGCATACAACGGACGCAGTTCTCATTATCAACAACCAGCGTCTTACCTTTGACAGACAAACACCGGGTTGGACAACGAGTCAAGACGTTGTCAATCACATATTCCAGCCCTTTTTCATCGATGAACTCGGCTACTTTCGCCTGATCCACCTGCATAGGACCACGCCATGTCCCCATGATGGGCATGTCAGAACGGATCATGGAGTTGGAACAGTCATTGCTGCAACCAGAAAGCTTGAATTTGAACTTATAGACGAACTCAGGGCGGTGCAAGAAGTGAATGAAAGTATCGGTGATGTGTTTGGTGACCTTCATTGTGTCATAGCAAGCCATTTCGCAACGGGCCGGACCCACACAGCATTGCAGGGTACGCAACGCCGCCCCAGATCCGCCGATATCCCACCCATCGTTCATCAGGTCTTCGACGCACTGCAAAGAACCCTCATCGTCGAAACCCAGCAACAAGATGTCACCGGTCATGCCGTGGAATTGCAGAATACCTGCGCCATTACGCTCAGCCGTATCGGCCAAGTTACGCAAGGCTTCGGTGGAGTAGACCCAACCCGGCGGTTCGATCACGCGCACTGTATGGAAATTGGCCAAGCCGGGATATTTGGCGGATAAATCCGATACCCGGGCGATAATGCCTCCTCCATAACCAGGGGCATTGATAATTTTGCCCATCCAGTAGTTCCACTTATTCTCATAAGACTCCTCTAATTGGTTGAGGAGCTGTGTAACTACCGGTTTTTTCTTGGAGTATTCCTTGAGATCAGAAAAAAAACTCGGCCAAGGACCGGATTCCAACTCGTTGAGCATGGGCGTATTCAACGCCATTGATGGTGTATTGTCTTGCCTGGTACTCATTATTCACATACTCCTCAATTAAAACGCCGTGAAAGAAACGGTATCGAGGCCGATCTGGATAAAAATTTCTTCCCAACCCCATAAGGGCCATTCACACACCTTGGAAATGCCATTTTTTTTCTGCTTCGGCGACCCAAAAATCTTATACCGATACATTCTACATTAGACAATCATAAAATTCAAATATTCGAATTTATTTTTTTTCAGGGTTGGTTACTCCCTGCCGCAAAGCGATAACTGTTGCGTCCATGCTCCTTAACTTCGTACATGGCCATATCCGCTTTTGCCATCAATTCATCCGCCTCCCGACCATGCACAGGAAAGAGGGCGATGCCGATTGACGCGCCGATATAAACAGAAGATCCTTGATAATCAATTGGTTGCAAAACACTCTGCACGATCTTGTCTGCGACCAGTCCAGCGGCTTCCTCATTAGGCAGGTCCGACAAAATGACGGCAAACTCATCTCCCCCCATGCGCGCCACAAGATCCGATGCCCGTAGACACTCACGAATCCTCTGAGTTGTAATAATCAACACATGATCCCCTGCGGCATGTCCAAGGGTGTCGTTGACATGCTTGAAACGATCCAGATCAATCAGCATCACGGCAAGCAGGTCTTGACCCCGTTTGGCCACAGCCATGGATTGGGCCAGATGTTCCGCAAAAAGTACCCGGTTAGGCAAGGCCGTCAGAAGATCGTGATGGGCCAGATGCTGCAACCTCTCCTCCATACTCTTGCGATGGAGAATCCCTGCTAGGGTATAAGCGATACTCTCCAGGAACCCTTCTTCTTCATCGGATCGGGTATGGTTTTCGTTTAGGTAAAGTGTCACCACCCCACGCACTTTGCCTTGAAAAAGAATGGGAACACAATAGTGGCCATGGGGACGCATGCCTTCAAAGTGAATCTCGTGACGCTCATCCACACAGGCAAAATAAAGCAACTTCCCCTCAACTGCAGCGCGACCACAAAGACATCTCCCCATAGGCACCACTGCGCAAGCCTTGGCAATATCCCCACTCAGACCGTGGGAAGCCACCATGTGGAGCTTGCCATCGGCCTCATCCAACAAGAAGATGGCTCCTTTGTCCTGCAAATGCAAAAAAGGGACGGTCAGAATAATCCGTAAAGCCACTTCCAACTGCTGTTGCAGTGAGAGGGGTTCCAATGAGGTTTCCAACAGGGCATGCAAGGCCAGACGAGAGCATTGAGCGCGCAGATTGCCATCTTCCATATGTTGCAAATCATTTCCCATTTTCTGCATGGCATTCAATAGAATGCCGATTTCATCACCAGGAATTTTGGCAAGCCTTGCATGCAGATTGCCCGCAGCAATTTCATCCGCGAACCGGATGCCACTCAGCAAGGAAGGAATAATGGAGCGGGTCACCAAAAAGACCAGTATGGCCGAACTAAGCAAGGCAAACACCACGATAATGGCATAAAACCTCTCTGACCGGGCCAAGTGGACCACGCGACCCTTGGCCTGGATGGATAACCGGTTAGCCACAATTTCCTGAAGATGTCGCGCCACGGGAACCAGATTCATCTCCGCCATATCGATCCGTCCCTCGACTGAGAGGGTCTCGTCCCCAAGGATGGCTTCAAAATGATTCAGATAAAGTTGAACGTATTCAATCGCCTCTTGCCGAGATTGTTCCGCACTATCCCAATTCCACAATCGCTTGTTCTCAAGTATACTTTGCAACCGGGCCATTCGCTCGCGAACATACTGAAACCAAATCTTCTCATGACGCAGCAAAAAATTCTTCTCGTGACGCCTGACCTCCAGCAAGTTCTCTTGCATCTGTATCAGTTCGTCATGGTCCTGCTCCAGTCCAACTAGGGTCTGCATGTTTTGCCAAGACAAGGTGGCAAGCAATAACACCAACCCGAACATGATACCAAAACCCAAGCCCAGTTTATGCTGAATATACAAAGCCATCACTCCAAAATTCGACTCTCGCCGATGATCTCTGGAATCCGTTTGGCGTTTCTGGAAAAAACCGCATCGCGAATCTGACTCAAGATCGTCTCGTATGGGGAGTCATATGAATGACAAATTTTTTCCAATGTATCGCATAAAGCAATGATTTTGCCAGACTCAAAGATAGGCAAGGCAGCAATCTCTTGAAGACCCACCCGAATCCGCAACACGATCTCATCGGGCATAGGAGGACGTTCACTGACAAAGGGAGTGGAGCCATCTCCCCGTTGGTGGGACAAATGCATGGCTAATATCGGAATCAGCTTGGACAAATCCACGGGTTTGGTCAAAAAATTATCGATACCCGCCTCACGCGCCTCCTTTTCACGTTCCACAAAGGCGTCGGCGGTAAGGCCAATCACGGGAATCATCGCGGTTTCAGGATTCTCCTTCAATTTGCGCGTGGCGGTTAAGCCATCCATGACTGGCATGTGAAGATCCATCAAGATGACTTCCGGGTGAAGCTTGGTGGCCAACTCCACCCCCTGCAAACCATTCTCAGCCACAACAGCGGTCAAACCCACCTCATCCAAAACGGCCTGGAGCATCTCGCGATTCATGGCGTTATCTTCCACCATCAACACCCTAGCCATGGGATCAAACCGATACGAACGCCAATTACTGGTTTCATTTAAGCCTTTAGATAGAACCGCCTGTTGCAAAGGCAACCAAACGGTAAAGCGAGAACCCACGCCCTCCTGACTCTCCACGCCAACACGTCCATCCAATATTTCTGTCAGACTCTTGACAATGGAAAGTCCCAACCCAGTCCCGCCATGACATCGGGTCGTTGAGCCATCGGCCTGTTCAAAGGGCTCAAAGATGGCCTGCAGACGATCCTGAGGGATTCCAACCCCCTGATCTTCCACAACAAACACCATATCCTTTCCCTCCCGTCGGGCGTGAATACGAATCTCCTGACCCCGTGAGGTAAATTTGATCGCGTTGGCCACCAAATTCATCAAAATTTGATTAATGCGCGTCCGATCAGAATGGACATGTCGTGGCAATTCTGGGTCAATGGTATAAAAAATCATCACCCCTTTTTCAGCGGCCCGATCCTTGGCAACCTGATAAAGGCTCTGCACCAACAAGGAGATGTCGATATCCTCCTTGTCCAACTCGACCTTGCCCGCTTCGATCTTGGCCAAATCCAAAACATTGCTAATAATCTCCGTCAGATTATCCCCACTGACGCGAATATTTT
>JADFYY010000176.1 GCA_015232825.1 Magnetococcales bacterium | reverse complement strand
CTTTATCATCACTGGCGTATTGATGGTCAAGGTCTTGGGAATTTGACTGACTCCGAAGCTGCTGAATATTTTACAATCCGAGGCGCGAAATCGGGCAATTCCTTCCCTTTTGATAATCGGCAACAATTTATTCTGATAGACTTGCCAATAATTGGTTGGTTTAAAGAAAAGGTGTGCCTTTTCCATATCTTCAAGCATTTTATTGAGCAAATAGTAATCATCTTGAATCATATCATAAGTCTCCATTGGGACTTGATCGCTGTTTTGGCTAAACCGCCTTAAACCACCGACCCCATTTGAAAAATGGGCAGATACATGGCAACCACCAGACCACCGATCAAAACCCCTAAAATGACCAGAATTAACGGTTCCAACAAGGCGGTCAAACTGTCCACTGCACGGTCCACTTCCGCTTCATAGAAGTCCGCGATCTTTTCTAGCATGGTTTCTAAATTGCCAGTGGATTCACCGATGCCAATCATCTGGGTCACCATGGCTGGAAAAATCCCAGAGGCTGCCAAAGGTTCCGTCAGGGATCGACCCTCGGAAATCGAAGAACGGGCATTCATCACCGCCTCTTCCACAATTTTGTTGCCTGCAGTACGAGCCACATTTTCTAAGCTGTCAAGAATGGGTGTGCCAGCCGCAATCATGGTGCCAAAGGTGCGAGCAAAGCGGGCCACGGAAGATTTGCGCAAAATCATGCCAAATACCGGTAAACTTAAGGCCAATTTGTCCATTTGATAGTGAAATTTCTTATTATTTTTATACAGATAGGAAAAGGCGTAATTTAAACCCCAAACCACCAGAAGCACCAACCACCAATATTTTTGCGACCACTCGGAAATGGCGATGACAATACGAGTCGGTGCTGGCAACGTCGCGCCAAACCCTTGAAAAAGTTCCGCAAATACCGGAACAACCTTGACCATCAATACGCCAGTGATGATAAAGGCGATGACCAGAACCGCAATGGGATAGGTCATGGCCGATTTGACCTTGGCCCGCAAGGCCGCCGTTTTCTCCTTGTAGACCGCCAAACGGTTCAACACGGTTTCTAAAATACCAGACTGCTCCCCAGCCTGCACTAGGTTGATGAACAGGCTGTCAAACATGCTGGGTTCCTTGGTCATGGCATCGGTGAGCGTGGTGCCAGACTCGATATCGGCCTTGACCCGCAAAGTCACCTCTTGCAGTGTCTGATTTTCCGCTCCCTTGGCCGCCAATTCAAAACAGGCCACCAGTGGCAATCCCGCTCCCACCATGGTGGCCAGTTGTCGGGTAAAGACCACGATTTCTATTTCCGTGATCTTCTTTTTCTTCATGGATTTGGTCGATTTTTTCTTGGCCGTTGGATTTTTGAGTCCCTGACGGCGCAATTGTGCGACGACAGTGCCAATATTCTCTCCCTCCATCACGCCTTTCCGCTTTTCTCCAGTCTTGGAAAGGGCTTCCCATTCAAATGTCTCCATGATGCGGCCTCGTCACTCTATGCGCGGAGCAATGAAATAAAGGGTAGAATCGGACTGTTTCATCACCCCAGCTTGATATTCTACCTTATCCCCGAATCCAAAGAATAGATCCACGCGACCAGCCCCACGTATGGCCCCTCCTGTGTCCTGATTGACCACAAAACGCGCCTCTGGTCGCCATTCCGTCACGGTTTTGCCATCCTGGGCAAAATGGGGAATCGTTGTCGCGAGAATGGCTGGTGCCCCTTTGGGAAAGAGACGATGATCCGTCGCAATCGAACGATCTTGCGTCAAGGGTACATTGATGTTGCCAACAGGGGGCCCTGACAACTCATGGAAAAAGACATACGACGGATTGGCATGAAACAATCGCTGATTTTCTCCAGGATTATCTCGCAACCACTGGCGCAAACGGGGCATGGTCATCTCGGCTTTGGGAATTTTGCCTTCTTCAATGAGAATCTTTCCAATTGGCACATAGGCACGACCATTGGCCCCATGATACCCAAGTCGCATGACTTGACCATTCTCCAAGACTACCCGACCTGACCCCTGAATGTGAAGGAAAAAGGCGTCTATTGCGCTGTCAACCCAGACGAGTTCCAAACCGCGATTGGCAAGGGCACCGGTTTGTTTTTTGCTGAAGTTTTGCTTGAGTATTTGTCCATCAATCTGCTCCCTGCTGTAGTACTTCTCCCGTTTGCCCTTGACCAAACGGTAGTTCCCTTGCGAGCTTTCAACCAAGTCGGGAGGCCGACGGTAAATGGGATAATAATACCGTTTGGAGCGTGTGAAAGAGCCATGCAACAAAGGCTCATAATAGCCCGTCACCAAAACATCCCCTTCGGAGTTCCCTACGGATCGGAATAGACGAAATCGTTGTTGCAGAAGCGTTTTCAACTGCGCCATATCTTCTCCTCGCGCAACCTTGGCCAATTCGATGCACCCTTTGAGCAAGGAGGCGGCAGAAACCGTCTGCGAGCCAAAATTAAACAACTTGTCCGCTGGCACGCGCCGATAATAGGTGGCACTGTTTTCCAAGGCGTCTGCCCAAGTGCGGGTCGCGCTATCCTGGAACAGGGCCGGTGGAACCTCTGACCAGGGGATTGGCTCCAGACTGTTGGTCGCATTGACGTCGCCCACCACTCTGGCCGATTTCACCTTGGGAGGGGGAGGAGGGGGCGCGGGTTCTGGTTGCTGCGGCAGGCTTTGACATCCGGCCACAAAAACCAATAAAATGATATGAATCAAAAACTTAACGTGCATTTTCAATGGAGTATGCGGTTTGCCAAGCGGTCTCATACTGTTTGGGTTCCTTTTGCAAAAAAGAAATTTATTGAGTTTTTCCTTGCTATCGTCATTCGCTCTTTTTACCGTACTTGTATAGTATGGAATCTCATGGCCCATTTTAAAAAGGAAAAATCCCATGTCCAACATTCCTGACATCACTCTTATACGCAATGTCGCCTTAATTTCCCATGGCGGAGGTGGCAAAACCACCTTGGCAGAGTCATTATTGTTTAATGGCGGGGCCATTGTGCGACGAGGTGATGTGGACAAGGGAACCTCGGTGATGAGTTGTGAACCAGAGGAGATTGAACGGCGGGTGACCATCACCACCCATGTAGGCCACTGCGTGTGGCGGGATCGTTGGTTCAATCTGGTGGATACTCCTGGTTATAGTGATTTTTTGGAAGCCACCCGTGGAGCCCTCAATGTGGTGGGTGGGGCGGTGATGATTTTTTCTGGAGGCTATGGGGTCAAACCGGAAAATGAACGGTTGTGGGCTATGGCCTCTGAGGCCATGGTGCCGGTGATCGGGTTTATCAACAAACTGGATCGTCCACGGGCCGATTTTATTCGTGTTCTTGGGGATATCGAGAGCAAATTGGGAGTAGTAGCGTTGCCGTTGACCATTCCCATCGGGGTGGGTGAGGATTTTCTTGGTATCGTGGATCTCATTCCCATGACCGCTTGGTCAGCGCGAGACGGGGTGTTTTGTCAGATTGAACTACCAGAAAGTGTCCGGGCCGATGCGCTACACTATCGGACGCAACTGGTCGAAAAGATTGTCGAAACCGATGACGATCTGTTGGGGCGTTACCTGGAAACAGGAGAGGAGCCTTCTTTAGAGACGTTGCACTGGGTACTCAAGGAGGCGGTATTAACCCATCGTCTGCTGGTGGTCTATTGTGGATCGGGTTTGGCCAATATTGGCGTGCGCTCTTTGGCCAACGGCATTGCCGAATATTTGCCCAGTCCCTTGGACAAGGAGATGCTCAAGCCGTTGAACGGCGTGGATCCAGACCACCCAGAACGGGTCATCAGTCGCTCTCCGCAGCTCAATGAGCCGTTTTCCGCAATCGTTTTCAAGACCGTTATGGATCCTTTTGCTGGCAAGCTGACGGTCTTGCGGGTTTTCTCTGGTGTATTGGAGACGGATCAGCCCTTTTTGAACAGCATGCAGCGCACCAAGGAGAAGGGAGGTCGCCTGTTTCGTCTGCAAGGCCGGGAGATGATTCCCGTGGTGCGTTTGACAGCAGGAGAGATGGGGGCCATTGCCAAACTAGAAAACACCCATACTGGGGACACCCTTTGCGCCTTGGATCACCCCATTCGATATGAGCGGGTCAGTTTTTTGCCCCCCACCCACACCTTTGCCGTGGAAATGGATGCCAAACAAGAAGAAAAGGTGGCCAGTGGACTTGAAAAGCTCACCGAGGAGGATCCCACCTTACATCTCCATCGGGATCTGGTCACTCATGAATTAATTCTCTCTGGCATGGGTCAAACCCATCTGCGTGTGACTTTGGATCGACTCAAACGCAAATATGGCGCGTCTGTCACCTTGAAGATGGCCCGTCCCCCGTTCCGGGAGACCATCACCAAAAAGGTGCGGGTACAGGGTCGCCTCAAGAAACAGACTGGGGGGCGGGGTCAGTTTGCCGATTGCTGGCTGGAGATGGAGCCTTTACCCCGCGATGGTGGTTATCAATTTGAAAATTGTATTGTGGGTGGGGTGATTCCACGTCAATTTATCCCGTCTGTGGAAAAGGGGATTCTCGAAGCCATGGAGCAGGGTGTGGTGGGGGGATTTCCGGTGGTGGATGTCAAGGTCTCTTTGGTGGATGGGAGCTACCATACGGTAGACTCATCGGACCATGCCTTCAAGACGGCTGGGGCCATGGCTTTTAAAAAGGGGTTGGATGAGGGCGGGTCGGTGTTGCTCGAACCGGTCATGGCCATGGAGGTCACGGTTCCAGATGATGTTTTGGGCGATGTCATTGGGGATATCAACAGTCGGCGTGGCCGGGTGTTGGGGGTGACGCCTAAGGGGGCTGGCGGACAGATTATTTTGGCGGAGGTGCCGATGGCAGAGGTATTGGATTATGGCAATGTCCTCAATGGCATCACCTCAGGGCGTGGATTGTATACCATGCGGGTGAGTGCGTATCACATCACCCCTAGTCACATTGCACGGGTTTTGTTGGAACAAAAATAAAAAAAGAGTGAAGCATTTCTCCAATTTTGTCGATCTATATCAATAAGACCATGGTCATGGTTTCGGCCATTTCTTGCGCCGGGCGGGGCAGGGCGAGGCCCCCGCGCCCCCACCCACCCCATCTTTTTCTTTTTACTCTTTTTGT
>JADFYY010000175.1 GCA_015232825.1 Magnetococcales bacterium | reverse complement strand
TGCGCCGTTTTTTTTTTGGTGAGAGGGCCGAATGGGTGTTGAATGTCCAGGCCCGTTGGCCTGTTGAAAAGATGCCGTCTTTGCAAAGGGTATAGCGAGGGGTTTTGAGCAATGAATAATAGAACGGCGGTCATTGGTGGGGGGTCGTGGGGTACGGCTTTGGCCAGGATTTTAGCGGAGAAGTTGCCGCAGGTCACCTTGTGGTGTCGGGAGCCTGAAGTGGCAGAAGGGATTAATCGGACACATCGCAATCCATTGTTTTTATCCGAATTTTTATTACCAAGTAACCTGATTGCCTCCACAGATCTGGTTGAAGTTGCGGCTGGGCATGACATACTGGTCATGGTGGTGCCGACGCAGTTTACTCGTGGGGTATTGCAGACCATTCGGGACGTCACCACATCGGCCACCTTGTTTGTTTCGGCCAGCAAGGGGGTGGAGGCTGAATCCATGACCCTTCTGTCTGAAATTTATGCTCAAGTGTTGGGTCAGGAGCGCGGTCGGGGGGTTTGTTATCTTTCCGGTCCTTCGTTTGCGCGGGATGCCCTCTCTTGTCGGCCTTCTGCCGTGGCCATTGCGGGCGAGGAGATGGAGCGGGTGCAAAGGGTGCAACAACTCTTTCACACTTCTTGGTTTCGAACCTATTCCACGGATGACGTGGTGGGTTTGGAGTTGGGGGGGGCTTTGAAAAATGTCATTGCCTTGGCGGCTGGTATCAGCGATGGACTGGGGTTGGGTCATTCGTCGCGGGCCGCGCTTATCACCCGTGGTTTGAACGAGATTTTGCGTTTGGGTTTGCGTCTGGGGGCGAGAGCCGAGACCTTTTCGGGTTTGTCTGGTTTGGGTGACTTATTGTTGACCGCCACCTCGGAGCTTTCCCGCAACCGCACAGTGGGTTTTCGTCTTGGGTCTGGGGAGAGTTTGGCTGAGATTCAGCAAGGGAGTCGCGAGGTGGCTGAAGGGGTGAAAACCGCGCAGGGGGTTTACCATTTGGCCTTAAAACTGGACATTGATATGCCCATTACCCGTGCTGTGTATGGTATTTTGTATGAAGGTCTCGCTCCTTTGGCCGCCGTGAAAGGGCTCATGGAACGGGATCTCAAGCCGGAAAGTGGCTTTTTGGAGGGGAATTGAATCACATAACTTTAGTTGTCTATGTGTGGGATTTTTCACTTTTCTCCAGATGCCGGGAACATCATAACCCGTCACCAAGTGAGTCAAAACGATTACATCCGCACCTGATCCATCTCCTGCTGAATCCGTTTTTTCATAGTATCATCCGTGACGGTCGTGGTTTCTTGGGTTTTGGCAGAGGCTTCAAGGGTGCGTTTGCGCCAGGATTGCATGGCTGCCCACAGTGCCAAACCGCCAATTCCCAAACCCAGAAATGGTCCTCCCCACAGTATCCAGTTCATCCCGCTGGTGGTGGGTTCCAGGTAGATGTAATCGCCATACCGTTGGAAAAAATAGTCCCGAATGACCGCCTCTTTCTCTCCAGCCATAACCTTGTCACGGACTATCCGAAGCATGTCTTTGGCCAGCTCCGAATTGGATTCATAAACCGATTGATTCTGACAGACCGCGCAACGCAGATCCTTGGCAATGTGTCGAACCATGGCCTCAGCGGGATCCTCATCACGGGATTCAGCCTGGACACAGAGCGGGGCAATCAGCAGAAAGGTCAATACGACTCCCAATAGAAATTTCATCTCTCGCCTCCTTCCATCAAAGGCAAAGCACGCATCTCAAACCAACCTGGAAACAAAGGCCCAGTGTGCTTCATGCGAATAGTTCCCATTGGATCCACCAGATAGGATTCTGGCGCACCGTAAACACCCCAATCAATGGCGATTTTTTGTTCAGGATCCATGGCCTGTTTGTATCCGGGATTGCCATGTCGGGCTAAAAAGGCCTTGGCAGCCTCTGGCGTGTCGCGGAAATCGACGCCGATTATGACAAAATCCTTGCGCATTTTGGCTTTATTTGCCAATTCAAGTAAATAGGGATGCTCGGATATGCAACTGATACACCAGGAACCCCAGAAATTCACCAAGACCCATTTGCCCCGATAAAACTCCAAACTCACCGGTGGGCCGCCATCCAAAGCTGGGGCCGTGAAATTGGTGGCTGGACGGTTGACCAGAGGGGAGGGGATATTGCGTGGGTCGTTGTTCAATCCCAGGGCAAATAGGATCAAGATGGCCAGCACAGCTCCCAATAGGATAATCTTCCAGATTCCGTTCATGTTTGTCCCTTTGTCTTTAAAAAAACGGTGGGTCATACTGGTTTGCGTTGCAGTCGTCGTCCCTGCATCATGGCCCAGAACACCCCCACAATCATGATGCCTGTCCCTGTCCAGACCCAGGAGACCAAAGGGGTGCGATAGATGCGGAAAGACCACACCCCTTCCTTGACTGCATCCCCCATCACCACATAGAGATCCTCGTTCCATGCGCTATGAATGGCGGCCTCGGTGGTGGGTTGGTCGCTTTTGCTGTAGGTCCGTTTTTGCGGCTTTAACAAAATGGTTTTTCCGTTGTTCTCCGCCTTGAAAACGGCCTCGTCTGCCTTCCAGTTGCGACGGGCGGTTTTATCTACGGATTGCAATGTTAAGGACCAAGAACCAATGCGTAAGGTATCCCCTAGAGAAAGAAAGAGATTGCGTTCTTCCTGAAACAGACCAGAGCCGACAAAACCGGCCACCATGGTCAAGGTGCCAAGGTGGACCAGCATGCCGCCATAGCGACGCTTGTTACGTTGAATTAATTGAATAAATCCAACCAATGGTCCCAGAGACTCTTTGTCCATGCGCGCTTTGGTGTTGCGAATGAGATCTTGTAGATGGGTTGAGGTGACAAACAGAATCAGACCCACCGATGCCACGCCAAAGGGATGGGTGACGCCCAAAAGAAGGGCTGTGATTATCCCGATTGCGCCAAGAGCGATGGGGAGCAAAAATTCGCGGCGCAGACGGGCAAGGGTGGTGCGCTGCCAGGGAATGATGGGACCGGCTCCCATGAGCAGCAACATGCCGAGCATGATGGGAATGAATACTTTGTTGTAATAGGGGGCACCAACCGAGACTTTGGCGGTGGAAAGGGTTTCTACGGCTAAGGGGTAGAGTGTGCCAAGCAGTACGGTACAGGCTCCGGCTACCAAGAATAGATTGTTGATCAAAAAGGAAAACTCTTTAGATAATGGACTCTCTAATTGGGGCGTTTCCTTGAGTTGATCGGATTTCATGGTGAGCAGACCGAACGATAATAGCAACAAGACAGCCATGAATACCAGGATGTAGACCCCTCGTCCTGGATCCGTGGCAAAGGCGTGGACTGAGGAGAGAACGCCAGAACGGACCAGAAAGGTGCCAAGCAGAGAGAGGGCAAAGGTGGTGATGATCAGGAATAGATTCCAGGTTTTGAACATGCGGCGGCGTTCTTGGACCATGACCGAGTGAAGAAAGGCCAATCCGGTGAGCCAAGGCATGAACGAGGCGTTTTCCACCGGATCCCAAGCCCAGTATCCGCCCCATCCCAATTCATAGTAGGCCCAATAGGCTCCGAAGACGATACCGATGGTGAGCATGGCCCAGGAGAAGAGGGTCCAACGTCGTGTGGCTAAAATCCATTCGTTATCGCTTTGGGAGGTGATCAGGGCGGCCATGGCAAAGGCGTAGGGAATGGCAAACCCGACATAGCCAAGATAGAGAAATGGCGGATGAAACACCATGCCTGGATCTTGCAGCAAGGGGTTTAAGTCGCGACCGTCAAAGGGGGGATTGATTAATCGGTCAAAGGGGCTGGAGAGAAAGACTACGAGTAACAAGAAACCAAGTAATACCCCGCCCAGAATGGAGAGTACCCAAGGCATGGAGACCGAATGGGTGGACCAGTGTTTCCAGGCTGCGATGGCAACGAATAAAGAGAGCATCCAGGCCCACAGCAGGAGAGAGCCTTCGTGTCCGCCCCACATCGCGGTCGCCAGATAGAAGATTGGCAGTTTCAAGGAGGCGTGTTCTGCCACATATTTGACGGAAAAGTCATGCTTGAGAAAGGAGATGATTAAACCTGCACAGGCCAAGGTAAGGAGTGCGCAGATTATGAAGGAGGCTTGACGTCCGATACGTACCCAGACTGGACGTTGCCAAAAGACCCCGATTAGCGGGGCGGTCAGTAGCACAATGGATAAAACAAGGGCGATCAGGGTGGAAAAATGGGCAATTTCGATCCACATGGGTTGACTCTGGACGCTCCGTAAAGAGGAAAGTTGATTAAATGGCTATTTCAATGATTTCATTAAGGAGTCTTTGGATTTTTCGATGCCTTCCTTGCTCATCTCTACCGGGACATAATCTTCGCTATGTTTGGCTAGGATGGAATCGGCCATAAAATCCTGACCCGTTCTCCAGGTACCCTCCACCACGACCCCCTGTCCCTCCCGAAAAAGATCTGGCACCATGCCATCATAACGTACTGGGTGTTGGCTTGTGCCATCGGTTACCAGAAAGCGGATTTTTTGTGTGCCACTCTCTTTGACCAAAGAACCCGCCTGTACCATGCCACCAATGCGAATTTTTTTGCCATTTAATTCAGTGGTTTTGGCAGTCACTTCTGTAGGAGTGTGAAAGTAAACCAATGCACCGGTAAAAGAGGAAAACACCAAAGCTGCCAAAGCACCAGCAACTAAAATCAAAGTACCAATCAGAAATAACCGCTTGTTAGGCCGTGTTTTCATGGGACGTTCCTGCTTTGCTCTTCAAGAAGTTTCAGGGTTTTTCTCAAGGAGATGTGCCAGCGTAAAGTATATCCGCCATAGACCACCAGGGACAAAAGATAGACAGCCGTGACGTAAGGGGTATAGTCATTCATCGTGATGGATCCTTGTGGCTTCCAGGGCGTCCAAGTGGCGTTGCGCTTCGATCTGACGGGCCTTGATTATCAACATATATAACCCTAACAGGATAAACGCTCCTGAAAGGATCAGCAATGGTGGAAGCAGTGGACCGGTAATATGTACGCCAGATTTTTCGGCAACGGTCAGCGAAGGGGGTTGGTGGAGTGTGCGCCACCAAACCACCGAATAATGAATGATGGGCAGATCCACAGCCCCAACCAAAGCTAAAATTGCCGTGGCCCTAGACCCTTTGACCGGATCATCCAGAGAGTGAC
>JADFYY010000174.1 GCA_015232825.1 Magnetococcales bacterium | reverse complement strand
GCAGAAAATCCAACAACTTGACGGCGGTGAACTGATAGACGAGCTTTGTTCCCCAGAGTTCATCGCTGTATTCCGACGGTCGCCAACCCGGTTCCTCGTCGGCCAGGATGACCAAAGAGACGACTGTTCTCCGATAACGATCACGAATGCGGTACGCGGCGGTCAGCACCCATTCTAGAAAATTCGTCGTGCGATTGCCATGAACTTCGACATGCATCAGTACCCAGCGTTCCTCACCCGTGAGTAACCACACTTTGGCCAGCACATCCACCCGACGGTCTTTGATGTCATTTCTGGAAGAGGTAAAGTTATTGATTGCTTGAGAACTCACCGCACAGGCCGCATGCCGCGTAAATAATAGATAGCCGCCAACAACAAAGGTGGACCATACCACCAAGCGGAAAGACCGGCTGACACCATGACAGCCCCACCCACGAACAGAGTTCCCCCAGTGATGGAGGCGGACTGACGATGAAATCCCAATCCAACCCGTCGCTCCAGTTGTTTTAACGAGGACGGATGAATGCGAATCTGCACCCGATCCGTTGCCAAACGCTCCAAACCATTATAAAGCAACTCTGGCATCATTTGGGTTGAATCTTTGATGCGCTTGACCCGCTCACGGGCCTCACGAATCTTGCCCACTGGCCCCAGATTTTCGATCATCCAGTCCCGAATCAAGGGCTCAGCCAATACCCACATGTTAAGGTCGGGGTTGATCTCACGCCCCACACCTTCCAGGGTGAACATGGTCTTTTGCAAGAGCAACAATTGTGGCTGCACGGGCATAGCAAACTGTTCCGTGACTTTGAAAAGCTGCGCCAACAACTGGGCAATGGAGATCTCTTTGAGGGGTTGCCCGAAAATCGGTTCACCGATCTGACGACAGGCATCCTCGAATTCATCCAGATTGGTATGTCGCGGCACAAAACCAGCCGCCAAATGAACCTCAGCCACCTTGCGGTAATTTCTTTCTAAAAAACCACGGAGCAGTTCGGCCAACAGAATGCGGTCTCGTAATGAAACCCGCCCGACAATGCCAAAATCCAGAATGGTCAACGAACCATCAGGAAGGATAAAAATATTGCCAGGATGCTGATCCGCATGGAAAAATCCATCCCGAAAGACCTGCTTGAAAAAACTGGTGATGATGTTGGTGGAAATCTTGACCGCATCCAAGCCCATATTTGGGTGTAAGGAAAGCTCGTCAATGGGAATGCCATCGCTCCACTCCAAGGTCATCACCCGACGGGAGGTCAATGGCCAAAAGACCTCTGGGGTTCGCATCTCCGAGTCGTTTTTAAAGTTATCACGGAACCGTTGCGCTCTGGTCCCTTCCACCAAGAAGTTCATCTCACTGCGAATGGTGACCGCAAACTCATCCACCACACGCCTGACCTGAAACCGTTGCCATTCGGGAATATGGGCCTCGATCAGGTTGGCAAGCGTGGTGAGCATGCCAATATCTTGCTCAACCACATGTTCCACATTGGGACGCATGACCTTGACGGCCACGTCACGCCCATCACTCGTGACCGCACGATGGACTTGGGCCATGGAGGCTGAGGCGACTGGAACGGGATCGAATCGACTGTACAAACGGTCCAGTTTGCCATTCAGCCCCTCTTCCACCGTGGTCTTGACAATCTCAAAGGAGAAGGGTGGCACATCGTCTTGGAGCCGTTTTAATTCCAGCCCAATCTCTTCAGGAATGGCATCCATGCGGGTGGAGAGGGCTTGACCGAATTTGATAAACGTCGGCCCAAGATCTTCAAGGATTTTACGCAGACGCACTTCAGGGGGATGGCCATGACGCAAACGACGCACATCTGCACTCAGACCAAACAACAGGGTCAGAAGACGTAGGGGGAAAAACCGTTTGGATAACGGTTCTGCATCGTAACGGGCCAGAATGCGCACGATTCCAGCCAGACGCAAAATGGTGCGGTAATTTTCTCGTAGCATGGGTAACGGATCGGTTCTAGTCAGATTTTTGTGCTGAATCAGACAAACCCGTACCCATCAGGGCCAGTCGTTTGCTGACACGGGCCATCCGCCCATCCAGCCGTTCCAGATCCTTGGCTAAGGCTTCGGCTTTTTGTTGCAAAGCCGTGAGTTGGTTGCTATGCGGGATATCGTGTCCTTTCATCCAGAGTTCCATTTCTGACTCCAGGCGATTTTTTCCCTGTTCTCCCAGTTGTCTGGCCTGTTTGGCCAGTGATAGCAACATGCGGGCTGTCGCCGCCCCAAACAACACGGTCAACTCCTTGTCCCAATCGATTTCCACGTTGTCCAGAATGTTTTTGAAGCGCAACCCCGTGTCCGTCTCCCCAGAAAGCTTTAATTGCCGCGAGAAAAATAACGAATCGGGATCGGTGGTGGAGAAGAGTAGCGAAAGAAAGGCCCCAGCACTACCGGCCATTACCACATGGGGCAGAGAGTCGGAATAGGTATGCACCAGCACCTGTCCATCTCCATCGACTTCCATGAAAAAGGATTGATCCTGATCCTCCACATGGAACTCAAAAATTTTGCCAGAAAGCTCCTTAAGTCGTTCTTTGAGTTCCGGGTAGCGTTTGAAAAAGAGATTCAACACCACGCCCAAGGTCACGGCGGTAGCCGGTTTAGGAATGAGCGTGAAGGGCATGGCAAACAAAGAAGAGAGCATCATGTTACACCTTGTAGCCGATGTGAACAGCGGCAACACCGCCGGTAAGGTTGTGATAATGGACCCGATACAAACCAGCCTCCTCCAGCATGGACTGGAAGGTTTCCTGATTTGGGAAGCGGCGGATCGACTCCACTAAGTATTGATAGGCATCCCGATCCTTGGCCACCCAATGACCGATTTCAGGGAGTACCTTAAACGAGTAGGTCTCGTAAATGGGACGCAGAAAGGGCAGAGCGACTTGGGAGAACTCCAGACACATAAACTGTCCACCTGGACGCAACACCCGTACCATTTCACGTAACGCCGCATCGATCTGGGTGACATTGCGAATGCCAAACCCGATGGTCGCAGCGTGAAAGGAGTTGTCAGGAAATGGGAGATTTTCGGCATTGCCCTGCACCCACTGGATGCCCGATACCACCCCTTCATCCGCGAGTCGTACCCGTCCTTGTTCCAGCATGGCGGCATTGATGTCATAAATGACAATGTCGCCCCGTCCATCCAGTTGTTTGTGCATCAGACGGGCCAGATCACCAGTACCACCCGCCACATCGAGCAGGCGATCCCCTGGACGAATGCGCATGCGACGAATGGCAAACTGTTTCCATAGGCGATGGACGCCCATGGACATGAGATCGTTCATCAGGTCATAGTTTTTGGCAACGGAATCAAAAACTTTGCGTACTTTTTCAACCTTTTCGGTCAGGGGGATTTCACTGAAACCAAAGTGGGTGGTAGACGACCCTGTCATGTGTAACGGCTCCTGAATGGCTTTTATGGATGCATTTGGCTTGGGTAAAATTCTATCGTGCTTGTGTTCAATTGGGAACCGTTAATTTTGCATTGGCGGCATTCATTTTTAAAAGGTATCATCTTCTTTATGAGTATGACGCGATCTCCCCTTCCAAGTCCACGATCATTCCGTGATTTACGGGAATTCATGGCATTTTTGACTGCACGCGGTCTTTTGGTGACTGTGGACGTGCCGGTTGATCCCCGTTTGGAGATTACGGCGATCTGTCGCCGATTGTTGGCGACACAGGGACCGGCGGTTTTATTCACCCGTGTCATGGGTCACGAAATACCGGTATTGGCCAATCTGTTTTGTACGGAGGAGCGGGTTGGATTGGCTATGGGGCGTCAGGTGGAGGAGTTGGAGGGATTGGGACAATTGTTGGCGGCCTTGCGTCAGCCCGAAGCCCCACGGGGTTTAAGGGATGCGCGGGATCTACTGTTCCGTCTAGCGCGGGCGCGTCACATGCCAGTCAAGACCATCGCCCGTCCCCCCTGTCGGGAGGTGGTCTGGGAAGGCCATGAGGTGGATCTCTCCCGTTTGCCCATTCAGACCTGCTGGCCCAAAGATGCTGCTCCTTTGATCACGTGGGGTGTGGTGATCACACGCGGGGTCACGGGTGGTCCGGTGAATCTGGGGGTTTACCGTATGCAAGTGTTGGATCGGCGGCGTGTGATCATGCGCTGGCTGGCCCATCGGGGGGGGGCGCAGCATATGCGTGAATACAAAGGCCGTCTGATGCCGGTGTCGGTGGTGATCGGATGCGATCCAGGCACCTTGCTGGCGGCCGTGACCCCGGTGCCGGAAACCTTGTCCGAATATGCCTTTGCTGGATTGTTGCGTGAGCGTCGGGTGGAGTGTGCCCCGGCTTATCCCCCTTACCCACCGGTTCCGGCTTATGCAGAGATTGTCCTGGAAGGGATGGTCAATCCAGAGGAGTTGGCAGACGAAGGGCCGTTTGGCGATCATACCGGCTATTATAATGATATCGAACCTTTTCCTGTCCTGACGGTCGAGCGGATCACGACACGGCGCAATCCGGTTTATCTCTCCACCTTTACCGGTCGTCCGCCAGATGAGCCAGCCATTTTGGCCCTGGCATTGAATCGGGTTTTCACCCCTTTATTAAAAAAGCAATATCCTGAAATTCGCGGCTTTCATTTGCCCATGGAGGCCTGTTCTTACCGGGTGGCGGTGGTTGGTTTGGATAAGGGGTATCCCGGTCACGCCTTTCGGGTGATGACCGGAATCTGGGGATTTTTGCGGCAGTTTTTATACGTAAAATATATTTTTGTCGTGGATGGTGATCTGCCTGTGGGGGATTGGTCGGCGGTGATGAGGGCGGTGGAACGTCATGTTCATGGGGGACGTGACATCCAGATTTTAAAAAACACCCCGATTGATTATCTGGATTTCTCCTCACCCCTGCCTGGACTTGGGGGAAAGATGGGAGTGGATGCCACCACCAAGCTTGAGGTGGAACGTGCGGCGGCCTTGGTTCAAGCTCCCCTGAATCGCTGTGACAATTGGCTCACTTCGGTCCAGGAACAATGCCCTTTTGTTGTGGATGGCTTTGCCTCACCGGGTGGGCGGATGAGCGTGATTCGGGTGGAGGGTGGACAACTGGGACGGGGTCGTCAAGCGATTGATGCGGTGCGTCAAGTTGTCCCACCGGGTGGAGGCGCGGATCAGCTTTGGGTGGTGGATGCGGATACGCAAGTGGATTCCATGGCGGATCTATT
>JADFYY010000173.1 GCA_015232825.1 Magnetococcales bacterium | reverse complement strand
AGATGAAGCACTCGCCAAAGGGTATCCTGTGGTTTACGGCGACGCCACCAGCGAAAAGGTTCTGGAAGCGGCCCACATCCCCCATGCCAAACTGATGCTGGTCACCATCTCAGATCTCGTCACCTCCTGCTCGGTCATTACCAAGGCACGCGCCTTTCATCCCGAATTGCGAGTGATTGGACGGGTTGCCAGCCTGGAACACATCCAGGAACTGCGCCTGTTGGAGGTGCGGGATGTGGTCTGGCCCTACCTGGAAGCAGGGCTGGAGATGGCACGCTTGGCAATGAATGCCCTTGATATGCCAGCCATGGCCATCCATCGCCTCTCGCACCAGAGCCGCCGCGCGATCTATGCCGCGCTCGACGCTCCCCCGCCCCCTGGTACGACCCATCCCAAATGCACAATGGAAAACCACTTCGACCTGGAATGGGTTCCGATCACCCACGCAGCGACACTCGACGGTCGCACGATTCGAGAAGTCGATCTACGCCGAACCGCCGGGGCGACCGTGGTAGGCGTCATCCGTCAAGGCGGCCTGACCGTCAATCCCGATCCCGACTTCCGTTTTGCGGTCAGTGACCTAGTGGCCATCATCGGCAACGATGAGGCCCGCGAAGAATTCCATCGTTTGGCCGGACAAGAAGTACCCAATCCCGACCTTGGCACCTTGTTATAAAAAGCACGATGGCATCTTTTACACGTTCAATGTAATAGCGATCCAGAAGAGTTCTGAAACGAGTTTCCAGAAAGACTGAGAAGGGAAATCTCCTTATTGGGAGCTTCAAAAATGGTGAAACGAACCAATAAAGTCTCTATGCCATCTTTTTTATGTATTTTAACGAGCAGACCCATACTGAAGGCCTTAAAAATAAAAAATATGGCAAGCTGTCCATTGATGAAACATGCGCCGTGAATAAACTGATGTTGCGGTATTATTGTTGCTGTAATTTTAGTTAAAATCGATTTTTCATTTAAGATACGGTCACCAATGGATTGTAAGGTTTTCTTTAGAGCAGGGCTGTTCAGACGCTTCCCTAACCTTATGAAATCCATATCTTCTCCTAAATGATCGAGAAAATATTTAAATATATCAGAAAATTCTTCTGCATGAGCCAATAATGAACCTAATTTGTTCAAATGGTCTTCAAAATATTTTATATCTTTCATTGGTTTTCTCTTTAGTTTATAGTTTGCTTGACTTATTTCAACGAATACTCTATCCGATATCGCCCAACGGCGTCCACCAAAATCCAATGCCGTCCAAAAATTCTGCTTGCTTTCCCTGCTATGAGTAAGGTAGCGTTTTCGATCAGTCGTTCACGCCACTCCAAAGCAAATTGGATGTCAAATGGCATATCAAAAAATACACTCTCTGATTCGATTTTTTTTACGCCTGCTCGCTAAGATATTGTTCCGAGTCCGTGTGGAAGGCAATACTCCATTAATCGACACCTCACGCCTGCTGATTGTCGCCAACCATGAATCCTTTCTCGACGGATTGCTGCTTGGACTGTTTCTCCCCTTTAATCCGGTATTCATCGTCCATACCAGTGTGGAACGCTCCTGGTTCTTCCGTCGCATTCTTTCTTTGGTCGATTATTTGGCCGTGGATACCACCAGCCCTATGGCCATGAAAAAGGTCATTCGACTGCTGGAGTCCGGTAAACCGGTGATGATCTTCCCAGAAGGCCGCATCACCATCACCGGCAGCCTGATGAAGGTCTATGAAGGCCCGGCCTTTGTGGCCGCCAAAACCGGGGCTACAGTGTTGCCGGTTCGCTTGGACGGCACGGCCCGTAGCTACTTTGCCCGCGTTTCCGGCAAGGCTCCCCACACCCTTTTGCCAAAAATTACCTTGACCATCCTGCCCTCTACCCGCATCCCAATGCCAGAAGCCCCTACCGCCAAACAACGCCGCCGCAAGGCTGGCGAGGCCATGCGCCGACTGATGCAAGAGATGCTCTTCTCCTCACGCCCACAACAAACCCTCTTTTCCGCGCTCTGCGATGCCGTCGAGATCCATGGACGCTCCCACCATTTAATCGAAGATATTAAACAGGTGGAATACAGCTATCAAGATCTGCTCAAAATGACCCTGATGCTCACTCGTTTGATCGAACGGGCCACGCCAGAAGTCACTCCCGGTGGTCGCATTGGGCTTCTTCTGCCCAATCTGGCCCCTACCCTGGCCCTGATATTCGGACTCTCGGCCCGCCACCGTATCCCAGCCATGCTTAACTACACGGCAGGCAGTGACGGCATGCAGGCGGCATGTACGACCGCCCTCATCACCACCCTCATCACCTCCCGCGCCTTTGTCGAACAGGCCAAATTGGCTGACAAGCTCGCAGCCCTGCGTAACATCCGTCTGCTCTATCTGGAAGATCTGCGTACCACCATCACCCTAACCGATAAACTGTGGCTGATGGGGTATGCCCTGTGGTTCCCACGTACCTTTGAAATCCCAGTCTCCCCAGAAGAGGCGGCTGTGGTGCTTTTCACCTCTGGCTCAGAAGGCAAACCCAAAGGAGTTGTGTTGCCCCATCGTGCATTGCTGGCCAACATCGCGCAAATCCGCTCGGTCATCGATTTCTCCCCCGATGATAAAATTCTCAATGCCTTACCAATCTTCCACTCCTTTGGCCTCACCGCCGGTTCGCTTTTACCCGTACTCAATGGCACCAGCTTGTTTCTCTACCCTTCGCCACTGCACTACCGCATCATTCCCGAACTGGCCTATGATCGCGCCTGCACTGTTTTGTTCGGCACCAACACCTTTCTTGCCAATTATGGTAAGTTTGCCCATCCTTATGACTTCTTTCGTCTGCGTTACGTGATCGCTGGAGCGGAAAAACTCTCGGAACCGGTCCGCGCCCTATGGTTTGAAAAATTCGGTCTGCGCATTTTTGAGGGGTACGGCACCACGGAAACCGCGCCAGTACTCTCTGCCAATACCCCAATGGCCTATTGCACGGGCACAGTCGGACAGTTCTTGCCCGGCATTGATTATCATCTGGAAGCGGTTCCCGGTATCGAACGTGGCGGATTGCTGCATGTACGTGGACCCAATGTCATGGCTGGATATTTAAAATTCGAGCAGCCCGGCCTGCTGCAACCCCCACGCTCCAGCGCGGGCGAAGGGTGGTACGAAACCGGCGACATTGTCGAAGTGGATGGTGACGGCTTTATCCGCATTGTTGGCCGCGTCAAACGGTTCGCTAAGGTGGCTGGCGAAATGATCAGCCTTGAATCGGTCGAAAAACTGGCCAATGCCGCTTCTCCAGACAAGCTCCATGCCGCCTCCAGCCAGCCTGACCCATCCAAAGGCGAGGCACTGATCCTCTTCTCCACCGATCCACTCCTGACCCGCGAAACCCTGTTGATCAAAGCCCGCGAACAGGGCTATCCAGAACTGGCCATCCCGCGCAAAATCGTGCTACTCGACGCCCTGCCCCTGCTTGGCACTGGCAAAATCGATTATGTGACACTCAAGCGTCTGGCTGAGGGAGCCCATCCATGAACGAGCATAAAGGCCAATCCGCTCTCTTGCGCTCCCGCCGCTTTTTGCCACTCTTTATCACCCAGTTTCTTGGCGCACTCAACGACAATGTGGTAAAAAACGCACTGGTGGTGTTGCTCACCTTTCACTCTGCAAGCTGGACCACGTTCAAACCCGAAGTACTGGCCAATCTGGCAGCAGGAATCTTCATGCTGCCCTTCTTCCTCTTCTCTGCCACCGCTGGACAACTGGCCGACAAGTACGACAAAGCCAAACTCGCCCGACTGGTCAAGCTCTTAGAAATCGCCATCGTGCTGGTAGCCGGTATCGGCTTTACACTGCACATCATTGAAATCCTCTTTGGCGCAATCTTTATGCTTGGCCTGCACGCAACGCTGTTTGGTCCCATCAAATACGCCATCCTGCCGCAACACCTGCATGACAATGAACTGATCGGTGGCAACGCCTTGATTGAAGCAGGCACCTTTGTCGCCATTCTGCTTGGTACACTCCTCGGCGGTCTGCTGGCAGGCTTTGCAGAGGCCAGTGGCATCATCACGCTGACCGGATTGGTCATCGCCATTGGAGGCTATCTCGCCAGCCGGGCCATTCCAACCGCGCCCCCTCCAGATGCTGCACTACGCATCAACCGCAACTTTGTTGGCGAAACCTGGAGAACATTGCAACTGCCACGCGGTAACCGGGCCATTTTTCTTTCGATTCTCGGCATCTCATGGTTCTGGCTGTATGGGGCACTGTTTTTGGCCCAATTTCCCGCCTACACGCGCAACGTATTGGGTGGCGGTGAGTCCGCTGTAACCCTTCTACTGGCCACCTTCACCATTGGCATTGGTATCGGTTCACTGCTCTGCGAACGACTCTCCGCCGGTCGTGTGGAATTGGGACTGGTTCCGTTCGGTTCCATTGGTCTCACCCTATTTGGGCTTGACCTAGCGTATGCCTCCCCCTCGGCCAGCGAATTGACCACTCCTCTGGGAGCCATTGCCCTGTTGATGCAACCCAACATATGGCGCATTTTGGCTGACTTGGTACTGCTTGGCACTTTTGGCGGATTCTTCATCGTCCCGCTCTACGCCTTAGTGCAACAACGCTCTGAGGCCTCGCACCGGGCGCGGATCATCGCCTCCAACAATATTTATAATGCGTTGTTCATGGTGGCCGGGGCATTGGCAGCGGCGGGCATGCTCGGCAACGGATTGACAATCCCAGCACTCTTTGCCACCGCCGCCCTGTGCAACGCCGCTGTGGCTCTCTTCATCTATGGCCTGTTACCAGAATTCCTGACACGCTTTATTGCATGGATTGTAACAAAAAAGATTGCACCTATTTAAAACTTGAGATATCAATGGAGAAGTATGAAAAAACTCATTCCTTGGATTTTGGCGTTGGAACTTGGTGCAGCCTCCATGGGGATCGCCACGGCGACAGACAAGGCACCGGATGAGTGTCCCCCCAATGCCGCTCCTGGCTCTTGCAAACCGGATGAAGAACAGCAGCGCAAAAAAAGGCAGGAAGAGCAACAGCGCGCTCAACAGCAGCAGGAAGAACAACAGCGCGCTCAACAAGAACAGATTCGCCGTCAACAAGAGCAGGCCCGACGGCAACAAGAAGAGCAACAACGGATCCAACAACAGCAGCAGGCCCTCCTTGCGGAATCGGGAAAACATAAACCCCTGTTGACCGTCTGGATGGGCGGTGAACATATCCGTCATG
>JADFYY010000172.1 GCA_015232825.1 Magnetococcales bacterium | reverse complement strand
GCCCCAAAACTTCCCCGCCATTGGGGTTGACGGCATAAACCGGTCCAGCAAAACCGCTCGACAAGGCGTTGGCCAGCTCAAACCGGGCACGTCGGTTGTGAACCTCCAAGCGATGGGCCAGCCAAGCCCGCAACAGACCGGCTAAATCCATCACCCTGGGCCGACCCTGATCGATGACGTTGAAATTCATCGTCACCCGGATCTCCAGATCGGTATTTTTATAAAGGTAGGCCAGAACCATCTCTGGGTCCATGCGGATGGACTTGGGTTCCAGCACAATCCGCACCTGCTCATCAGACTCGTCGCGAATGTCTTCCAAAAAGGGACAGGTATGATCCACGATGGTCTGGGCGATCTTCTCGATCAAACGTGATTTCTGAATTTGATAAGGAATCTCCGTCACCACCAACCGCCAAGCCCCACGCGGCAACTCCTCCTTGATCACCCGTCCGCGCAGACGCACGGTTCCGCGTCCGGTTTGATAGACCGCTAACCGCTCCTCCAAGTCGGAAACCAGCAATCCGCCGGTGGGAAAATCTGGGCCAGGAAGAATCTCCAACAATCGGGCAACCGTCGCCTCTGGTTCACGGATCAACAACAGACAGGCATCGATGACCTCCCCCACGTTGTGAGGGGGAATGGAGGTGGACATGCCCACGGCAATCCCGGTGGAGCCGTTGGCCAACAAATTGGGAAAACGGGCTGGCAAAACCGACGGTTCTTGCAAAGATCCGTCGTAGGTATCGACAAAATTGACCACATCCAGGTTCAGATCTTCCATCATGGCCTGGGCGGCCAAGGTCAAACGGGCCTCGGTATACCGCATGGCCGCCGCGCCATCGCCATCGATATTACCGAAATTCCCCTGTCCATCCACCAAGGGATAACGGGCGGCGAAATCCTGGGCCAGACGCACCATGGCATCATAAGCGGCCTGATCACCATGCGGATGAAACTTGCCGATCACATCCCCCACCACACGGGCCGATTTCTTGTAGGCCGCACCTGGATCTAGGTGCAAGGCACGCATGGCAAAGAGAATACGCCGATGGACCGGTTTCAAACCATCCCGGACATCCGGCAGCGAGCGACTGATGATGGTAGACAAGGCATAAGCGAGATACCGAGTTTCCAACTCCAGTCGCAGCGGCGCGGTCTCAATCATTTCGACAATTTCAGACTTCAAGAATCTCCTCCATCCGCTTCATAGACCGTTTCTGCGTCGTTGGATCGAGAGGAGGAACGGGAGGTACGACCTTTCCCGCTTTTGGGCGAGGCGGTCCCAGAGGTCAACACCCCTTCGTTGCCACGTTTGGGCGGCAGACCAGACAACACCCGCAAACGATCTTCCAGGCCATATAAAACTTCCTTATTGTCACGCAAATATTGCTTGACGTTCTCCCGGCCTTGACCGATCCGCTCCCCATCCATGGCAAACCAAGCCCCGGACTTCTCGACCAATTTTTCTTCCACAGCCATGTCCAGGACTTCCCCTTCCAAAGAGATGCCCTCGCCATAATTGATGTCGAATTCAACAGTACGAAACGGCGGGGCATGTTTGTTCTTGACCACCTTCACCTTGCAACGTGCCCCGACGATCTGTTCTTTGTCCTTGATGGCAGCCACCCGACGGATATCCATACGCACGGAGGCATAGAACTTGAGGGCATTCCCACCAGTGGTGGTCTCTGGGTTGCCAAACATCACCCCGATTTTCTGGCGAATCTGGTTGATGAATAACACCACGGCTTGCGAACGATTGATGGAGCCGGTCAGCTTGCGCAAGGCCTGAGACATCAACCGCGCCTGCAACCCCATATGGGAATCGCCCATCTCCCCTTCGAGTTCAGCCTTTGGGGTCAAGGCGGCCACCGAGTCCACTACCACCAGATCCACGGCCCCAGAGCGCACCAGCATATCGACGATTTCCAAGGCCTGTTCCCCGGTATCGGGCTGACTGATGAGCAAGGCATCGATATCCACCCCCAACCGTCGGGCATAGGAGGGATCGAGGGCATGTTCAGCATCCACAAAAGCCGCCACGCCCCCGGCCCGTTGCACTTCAGCGGCCACATGCAATGCGAGGGTCGTCTTACCAGAGGCCTCTGGACCAAACACCTCCACCACCCGTCCCCGTGGCACGCCACCGATTCCAAGGGCGATATCCACCCCCAATGAACCGGTTGAAATCACCGGGACATCCGCAATGGCCCCCGCGCTCATTCGCATGATGGACCCTTTGCCATACTGCCGCTCAATCTGCGTGATGGCCGCCTCTAATGCCTTGGCCCGATCTGTGTCAAGTGCCATTTTTTTCTGACTCCTAATTTTTCTGTCAAAAAGTCGATACCGTGGTTGCCCATTTCGTAAGAATTCGGATAAGATCATCGTTCGCATTTCGATGAAACGCAATTATTTTCATGGCGTTTCCATGGTTTTTCATTCGGATATCACCAACAAAGGGGTTGACCGCATGACCAAGAAAGTTGATATTTCAGAACTTCTCGCCTTCAGTGTCAAAAATAGAGCCTCCGATCTACACATCTCCTCTGGCATGCCCCCTTTGATTCGGGTGGATGGGGACATCCGTCGCATCGACGTACCCGCCCTAGAGGCCGATGAAGTCAAGGGGATGATCTATGACATCATGAACGACAAACAGCGCAAGGAGTACGAAGAGGAGTATGAAAACGACTTCTCCTTTGCGGTTCCTGGACTGGCGCGGTTCCGTGTAAACGCCTACAACCAAAACCGTGGACCGGCTGCTGTGTTTCGTACCATTCCCTCAGAGATCTTAAGCCTAGAACAACTCAACTGCCCAGAGATTTTCAAAGAGTTCGCCGATACGCCACGCGGTCTTGTGCTGGTCACTGGACCAACCGGATCCGGCAAATCCACCACCTTGGCGGCCATGGTGGATTACAAGAACAAAAACGAATACGGCCATATCCTCACCATGGAGGATCCCATCGAATTTGTCCATGAGTCAAAAAAATGTCTCATCAACCAACGGGAGATTCATCGGGACACCAAGAGCTTTGCCGCTGCCCTGCGTTCGGCCTTGCGTGAGGATCCCGATGTCATTCTAGTCGGTGAGATGCGTGATTTGGAAACCATTCGTCTGGCTCTCTCTGCCGCTGAAACCGGCCATCTGGTCTTTGGCACGTTGCATACCACCTCAGCGGCCAAAACCATTGACCGTATTGTGGATGTCTTTCCCTCTGCTGAAAAAGATATGATCCGCACCATGCTTTCTGAATCACTCCGCGCCATTATCTCGCAAAACCTGCTCAAGAAAAAAGGGGGTGGTCGCATCGCAGCCCACGAAATTATGGTTGGCTCCCCAGCCATTCGCAATCTGATTCGTGAAAACAAGGTGGCCCAGATGTATTCCGCCATTCAAACCGGACGCGCCTTGGGAATGCAAACTTTGGAACAATGTTTGCAAGAGATGCTGACCAAAGGACTGATCACCAAGGAAGCCGCCCGTGACAAAGCCAACATCAAAGACGGGTTTAGATAATCTCTCTTATGTCGCCTCCCTTGTGGAGGGCGCGGATTGAAACCAATGAATAAACTCCACTCTGGTATTGCTTCTCTGATGCTGGCCACCCTCATGGGGGGGTGCGCTCTGCCATCCGCCTTTCAAGGTCAGGCTCAAACTGGACCAACCATTGTCCAGAGTGAAGTGGATCTCATCCGCATGAGTCACGCCTTGTCGGACGCGCTGGTGGCTGAGCTAAAAAAGAACCACCCCTCGTTCCACCAGCGCAAACCCATTATTGTCACCAGTTTCGTCAACCGAAACTTTTTGGACTCCACCTCAGAACTGGGCAATCTCATTGCCGATCATGTCGCCTCGCGTTTGACCCAGCAGGGATTCACCGTAGTGGAACCCAAAATGCGCAAGAGTCTGGCCATTCGCCAGAACCAAGGCGAGTTTATCTTGTCGCGTGACATCGAAAAGATCAGCCAGGAAAACAAGGCCTATGCCGTTGTGACCGGAACCTATACCGAAACCCGTGAAGTCCTGGATTTCACCTCGCGCATCATTGCCCTCAACAGTCGGCAGGTGCTGGCCTCCGTGGATGCCAAAATGCCCATTAGTGGCAACACCCGTGACATGCTGATCAATACCAATGGTGGCACTAGCATGTCGGTTGTCACCCAATGAACCCGCTTTCGGCTAGAGTCGCCCTTTTGCTGCTGATTGCTGTGCTACCTGCCGGTTGTGCCACCACAATGGAGAACGACCCGCTGATTTCGGTTCCGTTGACCTCCTCGCCAGAAGTCGAACCCACCGAAATCTCCCATCAGGCCGCCGACGCCATGATCAAGGATCTGGGTGATAAACTCCATTATCGCGATGTCATTATGCCAGCTTCGTTCGTGGATGAGAGCAATCTGGAAAAAACCTCCCCCTTGGGACGTCTACTCTCCAAGCAAATGGCCTCCCGTTTCACGCAAGCTGGCCAGTTGGTGGTAGAGATTGCCTTGCGCAAAGACGTTTTGCTGAAAAAAGGTTCTGGCCAGTTTGTCCTTTCGCAAGAGATGAAAGAGATTCGCAAAACCCACAAAGTGGCCGCAGTCCTGGCAGGCAGTTATGTCGTCGCCCGCAACCGGATTTTTGTCAATGCCCAACTCATCCGCACCTCGGATGGCGTGGTATTGGCCTCCAACGACTATAGCATGCCCCTAACCTCCAATCTTCGCGCCTTGCTCAAGTAAACACCCTTTCCAGGGATTGGAAAAAGATTTATTCTGAAATCCGGGTCTGTTGTGCATCCACACGATTGCACAACAAACTCGGATTTTTTTGTTTTTCTCCTATCCATTTAACTTGAGGATCTTCCATGGAACGCGATCAAGCCATTAAATTCATGCTCGACGCCTTAAAAACCATGCTGAGCAAAGGCGGCTCCGATCTATTCATCACCAGCGGCTTCCCCCCTGCCGCCAAACTCGATGGCAAAATGACCCCATTGGCCGCCACCCCGCTAGACGATGCACAAAGTCTGATGCTGGTTCGGGCCATCATGAACGACCGTCAGATCAAGGATTTCGACGCCACCAAGGAGTGCAATTTCGCCATCAATCCCAAAGGGATCGGACGATTCCGGGTTAACGCCTTTGTCCAACAGGGACAGGCTGGCATGGTGTTGCGCACCATTACCACCGACATCCCCGACTTTGATAAAATGGGCCTCCCCCCAACTCTCAAAGAGGTGGTCATGAGCAAAACC
>JADFYY010000171.1 GCA_015232825.1 Magnetococcales bacterium | reverse complement strand
TCCGCCTTTGCCCGGTTTGATGAACTATTGATCCGTGCTGGCTATCTTGATGTCCACGCAAGCCTTTATGTTTCCCGTCGGTTCAGAATGACCAACTCCAGATGGTTTAGGGTAAGGGAAGAATTTCCCAGGATTAGACCGTCCGATGTAAGGAGAGGAATTGTCTCTGCCGACTACCAAGTTTCCATCGACTCATGTGCGCCCTTTGGCTTGGAGGGGCAGGATGCTATTCAACTTCTTTTGGGAACAAATGCATGAATGATGAATTGCAAAAATTTATAACCGATTTCAACGCCGAGGTGGTGGAGCGGGCTATGGGTGACGGAGAGTGCCAAGGGAATTTCAAGGAAACGGCATTCACAGGTCTTGTTCTGGAATACCTAGAGGAGTACGGTGTGATAGAAAATCCCCACTTGGCCTATTTCGGGGGTAAGGTCGGAAAATCCAATGCCTTGGTCAACGGCTATGCCATAAACGAGGAGGAGGATACTCTTGATCTGTTTTCGACAGTTTTTGTCAATGCTGGAGAAGCATCAAGGATTTCCTCAGATGATCTGCGAAAATCTGCCGAGCAACCGGTTCGTTTCTTTGATGGAGCTTGTCGAGAACTTCACAAGACCATGGAGCCAGCATCAGAAGCTTTTGCCATGGCGAACCGAATCTATGACCTGAAAAAACAGATCAAAAATGTCAGAGTATTTATTCTGACTGATGGTGTGTCTGGAAAAAAAGAAATCAACCCAATGGCTCTTCCAAACGGCATTCCGATCAGCTTTCATGTCTGGGACATTGAGCGTCTGTTTCGTATTTTGCAATCTGGACGCCCCCAGGATGAAATCATGATCGATTTTATCAAAATGCACGGCGCACCACTGCCTTGTATCCGGGTGCCGACCGACCTCCCAGAATATTCAGCCTGCATGGCAATCCTGCCTGGAGAATTGCTGTTTAAGATGTACGATCAATTCGGTGCCAGATTGTTGGAACGCAATGTCCGTGCATTTCTTCAGGCAAGGGGCAAGGTCAACAAGGGAATCAGGGCAACTCTGCGCAGCGAACCGACCAGATTTTTGGCTTATAATAACGGGATATCGGTGACGGTTGAATCTCTTGTCACAGCCATCCTACCTGATGGCGGACTGGGCATCGCGTCGGCAAAAGGATTGCAAATCGTAAACGGAGGCCAGACCACAGCCTCCATTTATAGGGCAAAGCGGTATGATAAGGTAGATATTTCACAGGTTTTTGTGCCTGCCAAAATTACCGCATTACACCCCGATCTGCTGGATGAATTTGCCCCAAAAATCGCTGAGTACGCGAACACCCAGAATGTCATTCAGATGGCGGACTTTTCGTCCAACGATCCATTTCACATCGCCATCGAACGGCTGTCAAACACTTTGTGGTGTCCTGGCGAACAGGAGCGGTGGTTTTACGAAAGGGCACGGGGACAGTACCAGATTGCCATGTCTGCTGCAACCACGCCAGCCCAGAAACGCCAGTTCAAGGAGCGCACGCCAGTCTCTCGCAAGTTCACCAAGATTGATATGGCAAAATTCCTCAACTCCTGGGAACAACGCCCCCATATTGTCAGCATGGGTGGTCAGAAAAATTTTGTGATGTTCATGCAGGAACTGCGTGAAGCCCGTTCCAAAGAGTGGGTTCCTGATGATCGATACTATCGGGAGATGATTGCCAAGGCGATCATCTGTAGACAGGCCTACCGCATTGTTTCCCAGGAGAAATTTCCCGCCTATCGGGCCAATATTGTGGCCTATTTGGTTAGTATGCTCTCTTTTAGTTCTGGGGGTCGATTTGATTTGGGCATGGTCTGGGAACGTCAAGAGATTTCCCAGGAAACAGAGGACTTGCTTCGCTCCTGGTCGCATATCATCATCGAGGGAATTATCGACTCATCAGGGGGCAAGAACATCACGGAATGGTGCAAAAAAGAGGTCTGTTGGAAAGGAATCAAAGACATCACGGAACTCACTCTGCCGGACATTCTGCCGCCAGAATTGCAAAGCAGAACCGTAAAAACAACAGGATGGGGAAGCAAGCCAGAGGAAAAAAGGGTAAATATCCTCCCAGATGAGCTTGAAGCACTGGCCAGATGCAAGCGGGTCGAGGCGGAAGAGTGGATGCGCATTGTCGCTTGGGGACGCGAGACCGGTATTCTTGATACAGGGCAGAGGAAACTGGTGTCCCAGATGGGAAATCGGGCAGCGGAAGGATGGAAAGGCGATCTGTCAGGGAAACAGGCCTTGGAAGCCAGAAAAATTTTGAATCTTGCAGAAGAACAAGGGGGGCCGACAGGGACCAAGCCTCTGTGATCAGGGATGAACGATGTTCAGTCAGCTCTTGTCGTTATCCCATTGTCTGTCCCACTCATCACCAAAGAACAAATCGTCTCTTGTGTCGGGGTTGTCTTGAATGGTGTTGGTCGGGTCGGTCGTCACTTTGGGATGATCGTTTTCCCATGCAAATGACCATTTTGGATCATCGAGAAGCCCTCCCTGTTCTTCTATGCCGACTTCTGCTTCTTCCAGTAACCGATCTATTAGTTCTTTGGCTGCCCAAACATCAATCCACCCGATTTTTAGCGTAGTCAGTTTGTCTCGCGCTGAAATTAATAGATGTTTGGGCCCATCTGAGTTCCAGGACAATTTGCCATTAGCTGCCAGTTCCTCAGAGAGAATATCAGCCACTCTGTCTGCTTCCGGTCCGGGCAGATGTTTATCCTGCCAGTTTTTTGTAGGTTGAAGTGCTTCCATTGCCACTAGCAGAACCAATCCTGCTACGCATTTATGGCTGTCGATTCGGTTCAACGTTGCCCTGTTGAAGGAAATCCAGCTCATCCCTCCCGTGGCTCTCATCAGCAGCAATGCAGAAAACAATTGATCTGGGGTGACTTTTTTTGGATCCAAGGGATGTTGACAGAGTGAGCCAAGCGTATAACGTCGATGCTGTTTTTTTAGCAAACGCCATTTTTCCAATTCATCCGGTGGACACTCCCATTTTGATGGGTCGGCAACCGTCAGCAGTGAACCGAACAGTTCGCTGCTGCAATGTCCCCATGCCCAATAGCATAATGCCCGCTCGAACCGGTAATCCCATGCCGGGAAAAGCGATATCGGTTCTCCTGCCTTGCGGGACATGGTATACCATTCGCATTGATCTTTCGTCATCATGGAAATGGGGTACCGTGATTTGGCATTTCTGATGGCAAATAGATGTTTCGGCAGCCCATACACTCCAGGGGTCAGGCGGATGAATTCCCCTGACGTCTGGAGAATCGGACCCAGACTGTTGAGTGAAATACCCTCCGGCATTGATTCCTGTCCAGCCTCCTTGATGTTATAAAATCGCATGGGGCCTTGGGAATCAAGTAGGTTTATCAGCCATTGAGTGACTGCTCCTGCATCCCTTGTCGGGTTGCTCTCTTCCTGTTGACTGGCGTAGACAATGCAATCGATTTCGGTAGAATTTATCCCTTCCTCCGCTGCTAGAATGTCTGGCAACGGAATGGCCACCCAGAAATTGTCAAAAACCTTTTTGAAAAGGTGGGGATTCCGTTCCATGGTCAGTTCTGCAATTCGCAAAAGGCTGACTGCTTCTGGGAAGGTTCGGTTGTACTCCGTCAGCATGAAACGAAAATCGATCATTTGTTTACTTTGACAGTTTGACAGAATTTTGTACAACCGGATCGTTCGTTTGGCTTGGGCACCGAGATGACCTTTGATGCAATAGCCTTCAAACAGTCGGAGTGTCGGGACAAGGCGAATTGCCCTGCGCAAGCGCAAAGGATCCATGCCTGTCATCTTGTAGGCCAGCTCGATAGGTGTGGGAAACAACCTATTGTCGGCCAAATCTTCCAGAAGACGCACATCACATTTGAAATCCACGACGGGGATGTCATTCCGCAACCATCCACCCAGGACAGAGCGTCCTGAGGTCTTGAGCCAACCGTGGATGCCATCATGGATGACATCCAATGCCAGACAGAGCAACCCTTCGGAGCGTATCGTTTCCTTGTCTAGGTCATCCGCCGAAACAAAGCCAGTATTGTTTGACAGGAGAGACCATAAATGTTCTTTTTTTGAAGCAAGTAGCTTCTGGAAAACGATTGCATTTTTTGGAATCTTAAGACGTCTAATCGCCCCGCTTTCCACCTGACGCACCCTCTCACGGGTTACGGAAAATTTTTTGGCAATATCCTCCAGTGCTTGTGGTGTAAAATCATCAATGCCGTATCGGCGTAAAATGACCTCCTTTTCCTTTTCTGGCAGGGTGAGGACGACACCATTAACATGTTCTTCTTGAGAAGTTTGTTGAATTCCTGCGGATTCGGAAAACAGTTCTTCCAGGTTTACTTCGCCATCAGTACAGGCCGGAAGATCCATACTCGCAAAACGGTGCAGAGTCGATTCAGGGAGATCGTGGTTAATCAATTCATCAAAGGTGACAGATTCTTCCAGAGGCAGATCAACCAAAACCTGTTGTATCCGTAAGCGAATAATGTACTCAATTATTGCCTCTAGTTTTTTCAGGGAGGTGCGACCGAAATTGATCTGTTTTAAGAGGCGACTGCGTATTTCATTGTATCGCAGGACAAACTCTCCAATAGACAGGACGTCACCTAGGGTTTCGACTCCAGTCATGGTCCTTTTTTCGAGTCCAGCATGCATGAGAGATGCCTGAAGCGGGATGTTTTCTAGCAACTGCAGGATATTGTTTCGTCCTTGGTCGCAGGCATTGACAGGTGACAGATCGTCGTCCTTAATGTCTTTCTCAGGCAGAGGGATTCCAGAATCCACATATGCTTTGATCAGGACATCCAGTTCAATAGCCGTTTTTTTGCCCAGATTGGGAACGCACAACATCTTCACCATGCCATAATCACCAGCTTGGATGTACTCCCCGACAGTTTCAAGAGGAAGCAATTCATGGTTGGTTATGCAGTTCCAGAGGCGAACCGAGACATTGTTTGCCTGAATCAGCTCCCTGATTCCGGTTCTCATAATGTTTGATCTGTTCCTTTGGTGTTGAGGGTCCATGACATGTTTCCAGATGAACTCATGAAAGTACGCCAATCTGATTTTGATCTGGCAAACATTTCAGAATGAAGGATTGTTCCGGTATTTTGGGGCAAAGAAAATACCCATTGACATGGGCCAGTTTGTTGTTTGTAATCTGCATGGTTTCTGTGATGATTATGTGTCAATTTTGACACGAACACACGGAAATTTGATTCTACAATTCAAAAGAATTTTTTTTGAATTCGCTGGTATTGGCGAAGTTTTTTCCTTCTCGTGCCGTCATTATGGCTCATTTAGCG
>JADFYY010000170.1 GCA_015232825.1 Magnetococcales bacterium | reverse complement strand
CTAAAACCAGTCGCGCCTAAAAACGAGCCGAAAGCCGTCCAGGAAAAGAGCGTGGCCCCCATGTTGCCCACACCAGCACACTCTCAAGAGCCACCAATTACCCCGGCCCAAGCTGCAGCCAGGAACGAACTGATTGCCCATATTCGTGCAGAACTGGCTTCACAAGGGGTTCAAACCGAAGTGGACGAGCCAGGGGGCCGAATTTTTCTGCCACAAGGACTCACCTTCTCCTACGGTTCCTCCAAACTGCCCACCCAGGGTGGCACAGAGATCAATCGTTTGGCCAAAGCTTTGAAAAAAGTACTGCCCTGTTATGCCAAAGGGGCCACCCAGACCCAGTGTCCCAAGGGTGAAAAGAGCGGACAATTGGATGCCATTCTCCTCGATGGCTTTGCCCATACCGCTGACATGGGAAGCACACGCTTTCGCTACAACTGGCTGCTGGCTACCTCACGCTCCTTGCAAACCTTTGTCTCGCTAAGCCAGACAGAACCAGAATTGAACGCCCTTAAAAACGAAAAAGATCAATCCCTGTTTCGCATCACCGGTCACGCCTCGGCCTCAGCGAGGCAGCATCCCAAATACCCCCGGCGCGTTGAATTGCGTTTCCGCATGGCCAATCCATAATTGAGATGAGATGAAAACTTGGTCTCCTGATTTTCTGCTGCAAGAGTTTGGCAAACGGATGGACGAATGGGTCCATCTCACCATGGATCGGACGGTACGTTTGGCGGTCACCGGTCTGAATCAAAGCGGCAAAACAGTTTTCACCACCACTCTGATTCACCAATTGCTGCATGCCTTGCAAGGCTCCAACCTGCCCTCTTTCTTAGTCACCTTGGAGAATCGGCTGCAAGGGGCCAAGGTCATGCTCCAGCCAGATATGGATGTCCCGACCTTCCAGTACGACCGCTATATCCGCGCCTTGCTGGGAACCAAACCGACTTGGCCTGTGCCTACCGACGCCTTGAGTGAAATCCGCCTAGCCATTCGGTTCAAACCATCTGGCCTATTGAGCAAACGCATCTCCCCCACCACCACGTTATATCTGGATATCATCGACTATCCAGGCGAATGGCTGTTGGATCTACCCATGCTCTCGCTCTCCTTTGAGGCTTGGTCTGCACAGACCTTTCAACTGTGCGAAGAAGAACCCAGACTCTCCCTTTCCGCATCCTGGCGGCATGATCTGGCCAACCTCCCCCTCTCCCGCCCAGCCCAGGATGAGACCTTGAGACGGATTAGTGAGGCCTATACCGAATTTCTGCTTGCCTGCAAGCATCCAACCATTGGTTTGAGCTTTCTTCAACCTGGACGCTTCACCATTCCAGGGGATCTCAAAGGGGCCCCGCTTTTGACCTTCTGCCCCCTCCCCCCGCCGGATGCCGATGGCGTGGTGGTCGGTTCCTTACGCGAAGAGATGGGCAAACGCTATGAATCTTATAAAAAATTCATCATCGAGACCTTTTTCAAACGCCATTTTTCCCGATTTGACCGGCAGATCGTTCTACTGGATCTTCTCAACGCCTTGAATCGTGGTCCAGGGGCCTTTTCCGACATGCAGACCGCCCTGGAAGCCATTTTAGAAAATTTCCGCTACGGCCCTTCCAACCTGCTCTCCAGGCTCTTTTATCCACGCATTGACAAGCTGTTGTTTGCCGCCACCAAGGCCGATTTCGTGGCAGCCAATCAGCATCACAACATGGAACGTCTGCTACGCCGACTGGTGGCTCGTCCTGCCAATGACGCCTCATTTTTAGGGGTGGAGATTCAGACCCAGGCTCTCTCCTCATTGCGTTGTACCCGTACTGTGGTACGGGATCACGAGGGACGTCGTCTCTCCTTTGTGCAAGGCATCCCTAAAGGCCGCAAATCCGAATCCCTGCTCTTTCCCGGCGAGATTCCTGAAACCGTCCCAGATGCCCATGAATGGGATGCCAATCGCTTTAATTTCATGGATTTCGAGCCCCGCCGTCCATCCGATGCCGAAGGACCGTTTCCACCCCATATCCGCCTGGATCAGGCCTTGGAATTTTTACTGGGAGACAAATTGCGATGAACGCCAACCGTTCCTGGATGCTCCCCCTGGAACTTGAACAAGAGACCAGCCCCCCGGCCTCCGCGAGTACCGCGCCCAACCCGGTATTCATTGCCACCCCTTCCACCGCAACGGAAGAGCCCCTGCGGCCTACCCAAGATGAGAGCGAAGAAGAGAGCGACTCATACCCGCTTAAGCAACCGGGTTCCCTCTGGAAATGGTTTGCTTGGCCAGCCTCCCTCCTGCTAATCGGCATTATGATCGAGGAGATGGTAACCTTTCTGCTTGCTCAATATCGCATTCATCCCTCCATGGCCATTATTTTCGGCTGCTTGCTCGCGCTGATGCTCGGTACGCTACTGACGGCGATTATCCGGGAGTTCAGTACCCTTCGCGCTATCCGGCAGTTCGACTCCCTGCGTCACTATGGCCAAGAACTCCTGAAAGGAAACTCTTTTGGACTGGCCACCCCTCTGTTGGACCATGTGATCGCCCTCTATCGAGAGCGACCAGAAATGCGCCCGGCCTTGGAGCGATTTCATGCCTCAAACCAACCCCATTTGCACGATCACGAATTATTAGCCCTCTTTTCCGCTCAGGCCATGCAACCCCTGGATCAAGCGGCCTTGCGCATCATTGGTCGAAATGCCGCGAGTACCGCCTTATTTACGGCCATCACTCCACTGGCCATCCTGGACGTGGTGATCTTTTTCTGGCGTAATATACGCATGACGCGAGAGATTGCTCATATTTATGGCTTGCGTCCGGGGCTAACAGGGTCTTTAATACTCATGCGGCATGTGGCGGAAGGAATGCTAGCAGCCGGTGTCGGGGAGATTGCCACCACATCTTTAGCAGACACTCTCGGCGATGCCTTGGCTGGTGCGGCTTTGGCTGGTGCAGGACAAGCGGTCTCCAATGCCCTGTTTACCGCACGAACTGGATTGCAAACCATGCAGCAGTGTCGCCCCATACCGTTTCCAGCGACGCAAAAGCCGGGCTTTGGACAGATCCGTCAGGAATTTAAATCGGCTCTGGTTCGGACCCCTCACAACTGACCTCAAGGAATCTTGTGCCATGTATCAACTGATCCCCTACGGAATCTCATCGTTTGTCGGCTATCTGTTGGGAAAAAAACTGTTTGTTTCTGAAGATCAGCCCCCTTCAGATGCTTCACCCTTGAGGGGACACCCCTCCATTCAGATTGTCGCAGAACAGATCCTCACAGAAGATCCCGTGGTACTGGCCACCGAAGAGATCCCCTTAGACAACCGTTTTGGCAACAAGCTGTTATCCAGCGAACACGAATTCGCCCGTACTGCCACGGTCGCCATGAAACTAGATCGCGGCAGCAAACTGGTTTCGGATTTCAAGTCAAGCCTATTGGATTTTCTAGAGACCCGCACCCAATTGGAGTTGGGGAAAAGCATTGGGGTCTCAGCTGGAGCAGAAATCACACGGCGCATTCGGTTAAAATTTGCTGTGGATCCAGGTCGTTTTGTCTTGTATCGGGTGGTCTGGAAACAAACCTCACGACGCGGAATTTTTGAAATCATGGCCGGTGGTAAAATGGTGGAAGTACCCTATCTGGCCACCTATGGTCTCACCCATGTGGTGGAGAGCGTTCAACATCCAGCGGATCCTGGTGGACCGGGCCTGAAGGGTAATGAGGCGGATTGGGAATAAAAGCACTAATTCGGTTCCAGCGGTGCCGAAATCTCAAACTCCCCGCCACCGGGCAAACGCATCCAGCGGCTGGCGGTTTTGTAGCCAGACCGGGAGACCTCCACCAGATAACGTCCTGCTTTCAGACGCATACCCGGATGATAAGGTTCGCGCACATTGACAATACGCACCGAGGCATCCGCTGGATCAGGCCGTACATGCAACACAGAGAACAACTCTGGCTTTTCAGGCGGTGGTTTGGCAGGTTCTGGTTCTGGCTTTGGCGTCACTTTGGGCTGGGGTTTTGGTGCGGGTTGCGGTTTTTCGGCTACGACAGCGGGCCGATTGGCGGTCAGTTTCATCGGAACCCGCAAGGGGGCGTTGTCCAAGGTCACCCAACGTTGCTGCGACTCGAACCCATCTTGGGTAATCTTAATGTGATACCGACCTGGCTCCAGGGCCATACCGGGATAATAGGGCGGGGTGATATTGAGAATCTGCACCTGAGCATTGGGTGGATCGGTCTCGACCGTCAGGGGATAAATGGACTTGCCAACCGTTTTCCCCGGCGGTACGGATGTGGTTTGCGGTTCTTTGCGCTTAGGGATCGTTGCAACCGACGGCGGGGAGATGGTCTGCTCTGGCAAAGGCCCAGAGGCCTCCGCGACCACAGGGGCAACCGGTTTGGAAGCCATAGCCGTTGCCGTGGTGACCTGATCAGGAGCCAACTGTTTTTCCAGTGAAGCCACAGCAGCCACCGCATCGGTTTGGCCTTGCGCCGCCGCCATTTTGAACCACTTGAGAGCCTCGACTTTATCTTTACCCTCTTGCAACGCCAACTGACCCAATTGAAACTGGGCACTGGCATAACCACGGGCGGCAGCCATGCGAAACCACAGTGCGCTTTGTGCCAAATCCTTCACCACGCCTGTACCCTCTTTATATAAAAATCCCAGTTTCAACTGTGACCAGCCAATGATATCGGTAGCGGTAGATGAATCCAGTGGCCGAGTACGCACAGCTACCTGCCGAAACCATTGGGCGGCTGCAGTCAAATCACGAGTGCCACCAAGCCCTTCCGCCAGCATGACCGCGAGCTTGAACTGTGCCAGAGGTTCACCCTGGTCCGCAGCCTTACGATACCAGAACAGGGACTTGGTATAATTTTTAGCCGTACCCAGACCATAATAATACATGGCCCCAAGATTGAGTTGAGCCAAGACATCCCCTTGCTGGGCCGCCTGACGATAGGTCTCCTCGCCCGCCGTTGGTGACGCAGACGCAGAGAACTCCTCGGCCTCAATGTAATCCTCAATGGCCTGGGCTGACATGGGAAGCCATACAAAACCCATTATAATGGCCAACAAGAGAACAGGCCTGCTCGGAAAAAAAGCCACACCTGGACCTATGCGCCATTTTTGCCGCATTGAGGTGTCAAAATTGTAGTAAAAAAAAGCCATACGCAAACCCTTCCCCCGTAGTGGAAGCAACCTGTCGGAAAGATTTGCAATTTTTACGCCATTTCAATCAGTCTGTATACCAAAAATGACAAGGTTGACAGCACTGTCTCAGAGGAGATAGGATCGAATGAAAATTTATTTATCCTAATCACTTTGGAGTCATCACCACTTCATGAACATTCAACCACAAAAATTACAAGAAACCAGAGACCGTACCATACGGGATTTCAGCGAAAAATGGGACAATTTCCGCACCAATGAAGGCTACCATGC
>JADFYY010000016.1 GCA_015232825.1 Magnetococcales bacterium | reverse complement strand
CGGCATATCGAGGAAGCAGAGTGGATAGGCGGGTTTGGCGCACGATTAAAAACCAAAATGGTAGTCCGCATACAAGAAAAAATGTGTGGATCACCAATTGGGAGACCATGCCAAAAAGGATGCCCATCAAAATGGCCAGAATAACACCCCGGCGTGTGGATTGTGTGAGTATATGTTCAAATAGAAAAAAAACCAAGCCGATTGCTGGCAAACCCAATGCCTCCACCAGTTTAAAATCTTGCACGCTCCACTGGTATAAAGAAAAGGCAAGGCCAGCAAACAAGGATGCGACAGAATCTAATTTCAGGATCTCCCGGCAGAGACGAAAGGTGAAATAGCCTGCCAGAAATCGTTGCAGCCACATGACAAAGCCGTGAACCACCCAAGCCGGAAATAACAGATAGGGCAGTCCGTCACTTAAAAAGTTGTCCACCATGGGATGGACCAAGGAGGGCATGCCACCACTGAATTTGGGTTGCCACCAAGTGATTCCGTATTGCAGCAGATCTTTGGCGGCTGCGATACGATAGGGGATGTTGAAATCGGCATTGTCCTGAATGCGCAAGTAAGAGTAGGGACCGAGTATCCAGTAAATGGCAGAGATCAGGATTGACCAGAAAAGCCAGAAAACCAGCCACTGGGTTTCGGTTCCCCAAGAAGTCAAACGTTGGCTTTCGTTGATTGGCGGGGTGATGAATGTTTTTATGATGTTCCAGTTCATCATGTCGGCTCTGATCGGGTAATGTGGCGAATGGTATAGATCTTTTTTCCAGTTGCCTCATGTCCGACCCGGACCAGCAGCTCCAGCACCAATCCTGTGGCCACCAACTGGCTGCCAAAAAGGAATATCATCACTGCAATTTGCAGCGTACCCCGCAAGTCGGAGTTGAAGAGTAGATAGTCTGCGATAATGTAAGCGATTAATGTCGCGCTGGTTAGCATCAAGAGAGCCCCGGCCAGTCCCAGGACATGCATGGGGCGGGTGCCGAAGCGGCTTAAAAAGGCCAGAGTGATCACATCGAAGAAGACGCGAAAGGTTCTGGTGATGCCATATTTGGATTGTCCGGTTTTTCGCAGGGTGTTGGTGATAGGGATTTCGCAGATGGACGCTCCCCGTTCTGCAGCCAGCACGGGTATGAAACGATGCAATTCTCCATAGAGATTGATCTCTTGCACCACTTCCCGACGGTAGGCTTTGAAGGTGGTGCCAAAGTCTTGCAACATTACCCCAGAGAGTTTGGCCATCATGCGGTTGGCAATCAGAGAGGGGAGGCGACGTAACCAAAAGTTATCGATACGGTTGGCACGCCATCCACTCACCAAGTCGTAACCTTCATCGATTTTATGGATAAATAAATGGATTTCAGATGGAAGATGCTGCATGTCCCCATCCATAGCAATGATAATCTCTCCAGAGGCGTGGTCAAAACCGGCTTGCAATGCGGCGGTTTGGCCATAATTTTTGCGAAAGTCAATCACTTGACAAGAGATGTTCTGGTGAGATTGCTTCACCAATTCATGGAGAATGTGTCCAGTTTGATCGCGACTGCCATCATTGATATAGATCAGTTCGAATGTTCGGTCCAGAGACGACAGTGCCCGTAACATTTCGGCATGAAATTGCGGGAGGATCTCCTCTTCGTTATAAAAAGGCACCACAATACTGACCTTGCGCATGGTGTTTTTTCCTTTTAGGGTAATTCTGCATAAGAAATTAGTTTAATCCCGGATGCGAGTAGCATTTGTTTGATGGATGGATTGGTCAATGCACTCATTTCAGTCTCGCGGGTGGAGTCGATATAGAATGTGCCAAAATCAATAATTTGCTGCTTGTGTAAAGCATCCACTCGACCTGGGTGGCAGCAAAGTTCGTTGACACCGGGTGGCAATGTTTGCAAGACGGCTTTCAGGCCATTCAGGTCTAGGCTGCCGGTCATGGCAATGCCCGTTTGGTGTTGGGGGCACCGAATCGCCCGACTACGCAATCTGAAGCGGTTTCGCCAAACAAGGATATTTAGCATAAATACACTCGCCATTTTCGTCAAGCCGTATCGGGTGGAGAGGGATTCTGGTGCGCATCGAATGGCTGGGATAGGGTAGCTTTCCAGGAGATGGGTGATCATTTGAAACAAAGGGGGGAAGTGATGGTGATGCTTTTCGCTATCCAAATGGGTGATGGCAATGCCATGGCTGAGTACCTTTTCAATTTGTGCGCGGTATTCGCGTTCGATTTCCAGTAATATGCGGCGGTCATAGACCTGAATCAGTCGTTTCCAGGTTAGATGAAAACGGCCCTGGCGTGTAATGTGCGGCAACGTGTTTGCGGCGAGAATGGGTCGTCCTCGCAATATGTTGAGATGTACCCCAACACCCAACCGGGGAGCTTGTTGAAGTTGTGCCACACCTTGCTCAAACGCAGGTCCATTGGCCAGCATGGTGGTGCTGGTGACGATGCCGTTGAAATGGCTTTCCAAAATGCCTGCATTGACGCTATCGCTGATGCCAAAATCATCGGCGTTGACAATCAGAATTGTGTGGTTTTGATCTTGAATTTTTTGGTTGATTTTGAAAATCCTCCGATATCAATCTCTTTTCTGCTTGAGTAGCAAGCGCACCATGCTGGCCCCAAAAGGGCCTGTTACAAATAAGGTGATGGAAATAAGCCATTTAATCTTTTTTAAATAGTAAATTGGTGAAAAAAATCGGTTGATTCCAGAAGTGCGGAGTTGCAGCCATAGGAGTGGTTGTTCCAGGTTATCAATGGGGGAGTGGAGAATTGGATAGCCATTGGCTTGCAGGGTGTTGGCTGTAGCATACTCAAAAAGTTTTTGTGCTTGGATGCCCATGGTCCGACGCCATTTTTCTTTGTTGTTGGATTGAATCGGACCGCAGAGCAAGTCGTGTGTGCCTCCTGTCGAAAGAATCTGGGCGGTCAAGCTGCTGGAGGGATCTAGGCTGCATGACAAGGGTTCGATACCGAGAAACTGGGAGACGGTTCCCAATATTGCATCTGGATTATCCAGTAGATCTTCGTAGCGCACTTCCAGATAAGAGTCTGGATGGTTCTTTCCCCAATTTTGTTTATCCAGCACATGGGCACTCCAAAGTTTGGCGGCCTCTCCCAATGTGGCAGGCCCCCACCACGATTTCAACCAGGAGAGGGATACATCCCGTCCATCTCGAATGATGTGGATAATCTTCACTTCTGGTAGATGACGTTGCCAGATTTCCAACGGAATGGACTCATAAAAAGAACTATTGTCAACCCAACCCTTTTTATTGTGAAAGAGGGCAAACTTAGCAAATAAATTGCGGATGATATCCCCGTAACTGTTCGATCCGTCTACAATCTCTCTCGCATTGGCTTGGGTGACCAGCAGAGTGGCCAGTCGAATGGTTTCACGTTTTTTGCTGGGGTGGGAGCGTGCTGTGAGGATTTCCAAAAAGAGATAAATCGCTGCAAGCAGACGTTCTCGGTTGCGATATTTTTTCAGGTCGCCCCACAAAAAGAGCGTTTTGGCAAAATAGGGGATGAAATGAGTTTCCAACGGAGTGATCAGCCCCAGTCTGGATTCGATCAGTGTGGTCAGTAACGTGGTGCCCGAACGATCACAACCCACCACGAAGATTGGAAGCATAGAAGGTGATTTCACTTGGTGCGCGGCGAGTGGCCATTTGCTGTATTGCAGACTCAACCAACTCCATAAAAACAGACGATGATCGGCTTTGTCGAGACGATGGGCTTGCCAACGTCGGGCTACCCAGTCTATATCCACTCCAGCTGCGGGAAGTAGGGGGGGGGTTGGCGGAAAAGATTTGAGCCAACTATCGATTGGTACGCCAAATCCCTTTTTGGGGCGATGAATGATTGTGTCGGGGAGTAGGCCGGTCATGGCTTTTTTAAGCAGAAATTTTCGCTCTCCGCGACGTAATTTGAAGGTATGGGGCAAACGCTGGGCAAAGGCGACAACATCGTTATCCAAGAACGGGGCGCGCACTTCCAAGGAGACCATCATAGAGGCCCGATCCACTTTGGTCAGGATATCGTCTTGTAAATAGAGATTGGAAAAATATTCCAGTGCCTTGTCAATCGGATGGGTGATCGAGGAGTCGTGCCATAGATCTAAAACTTCGCTGTAGAGAGTTTCCGGTTCAATGGGTTGATGAAATAGGTCAGAAATCTCTTGTGGCTCAAGGGGGGCCATCCAGGTTGGGTTCCAGTACGCCATGGAGTGGGAAAGCCCGGCGAGAAAACGGCGTATTCTGAAATCCAGGCTCATGTTCCGGTTTGATATGGGAAGCATGTCGGCTAAAGTGCGGAATTTTTTATGAATAAAGTTTGGAATTAGTCGCTGGTAGATCTGTCCAGGAGTGATGGCCATAAATGGGTCATAGCCTGCGAACAATTCATCGCCACCATCGCCACCCAAGGCCACGGTAACATGACGACGGGTAAAGGCACTCAGTAGGTAGGTGGGCAGAATGGAGTAATCCCCCATGGGCTCATCCAGACGACTCAAAACCGATGGGATCAAGGTTTTGGCATCTGTTAGGGTCAGGATCTCTTCGTGATGCTGACTGCCGATCCGTTGTGCCTCCTGCCGGGCAAAAGAGGATTCGTCGTAGGAAGGCTCACGAAAGCCGATACTGAAGGTATGCAAAGATTCAGGGGGAACATGACGGGCCGCCAAAGAGAGTATCGCACTAGAGTCGATTCCGCCGCTTAAAAAGAATCCCAGGGGGACGTCACTTTCCATGCGCCGTTTGACCGCTTGGGAGAGCAGTGCGCGCAACTCTTCAGCCAAATCATCTACGTTGCGTTGTTCCCAAGCTGGGTCTGGTGAGAGACGAAAACGCCAATAGCGGTGCTGTTGCAAGGTGAAAGTGGTCAGGTCTAATTCTAAATAACTTCCACCGGGAAGCTTAAAGCTGTTATGGTACAAAGCATTGGGAGCCGGGATAAAACCATAAGCAAAATATTTTTGCAGAATTTTTGGGTTTACGGATCCAGTAAAACCAGGATGAAGGCGCAAGGCGGATAATTCAGAGGCAAAGATGAAAAGATTTTTTTGAAATGAATAATAAAACGGTTTTTTGCCAAATCGATCCCTGGCCGCAAAGAGTCGTTTGCGGTCTAGGTCATAGATAACAAAGGCAAACATACCGTTGAGTCGTTCGGGAAGCTGTGTTCCCCATTCCCGATAGCCATACAGCAGAGTTTCCGTGTCGGAGTGGTTGGAGAGAAATTTGTGGCCTAGGCGTTGCAACTCTGTGCGTAATTCGGCGTGGTTGTAGATTTCGCCATTGAAGACGATACATAATCGACGGTCGGCGGTCCACATGGGCTGTTCGCCACCGGCTAAGTCCAAGATAGCTAGGCGACGGTGTCCCAGAAAGATCTGCTGCTCACAATCAATGTAGAACCCCTCTCCATCCGGTCCTCGGTGGTTCAAAGAACGGGTGATCCGCTCCAGGTCGGTTTGAGTGCCATTGCCTGCAAATCCAGCGAGGCCGCACATCAGAATGACCGGTCAGAAGGAGGGGGGAATGATAGGGTTTCGGTAATGTTCATTGCCCACTCATATCGTTTTGGATGGTGCCAGTCAAGGTGTACTGTGATTCATGAACGATCTCTTTACAAAGGAGGAGTGGATTTGAACGGGATCAAAATTGTGCTAGCCGGTGGTTTACTGGTCTGGCTGTTCAACTCGATGCAATGGCCGTTTACCCTTTTGTTGGATGCTTTTTTTTCGTTTGATTATTTTTGGGTAGTGCTGCTGATACTGGCTCATATTATTGGTCAGATTTTGCGATGGCTGCTTTTGTTGCAAATGCAGGGGGTTCGGCTTTCGTTTACCATTGGGATGCGACTGTTTTTGATCGGACAGTTCTTTCTTATTACCTCCTTGGGTATGGTCGGAGGCGAGGCCGTCAGGGGGTATTATGTGATCCAATATTCCGGTTCCGCCAAATGGGCCGGAGCCTCGACAGTGGTGGTGGATCGGATTTTAGGCCTTTTTACCTATTTATTGGTATGGGGAGGCTCGTGTTTATGGTTGTTGGGTTGGGGAACGCCCTCTTGGGCGTTGCTGCGGTTTTGGTGGGTTGTTCTGTTGTTGACGATGGGAATTGTGATGTTTTTTATTGTGTTGTGGTCTGCTGTGGGGCAGAGGGTGTTGTTTGGATTTCTACCCTCTAGATGGCGGGATGGCTTGCAGCAAGTCGTGACGGCTTATCGACCGGATCATCGGTTGGTCAGGCCGGTTCTGCTGATCTCTTTGTTGACCAACTTATTGCATCTGTTGGCTTTTATGGTTTCTGCGCGGATTTTGGGAATTTCATTGAGTTGGGGGGATCTGGTTTTGTTTGTGCCTTTGGTGGCGTTGTCCAACATTCTGCCTCTGCCTATGGGAGGGCTTGGCGCGGGTGAGACGGCTGCGCAACTTCTTTTGGCGCAATTGGGGATTCCTCATGGGGCAATCCTGATGTTGCTGATCCGCCTTACTCAATGGATACTGGTGTTGCCATCTGGGTTTTATTGTTATTTGACGGAAAAAAAGGTGCAGGAAAAGGATTAAATTTTTGTATAGCCTTTTTGAGTGATTGCGGGTATTCTTAAACGATTATGAACGGGTTGCTAGGCAGCAAGAACTAAAAGTGGGTGGCATGCTTATGGAGGTCAGAGAGAGCAAACGTCTGAAACGGGCAGAACGGCTGATCGAGAATCTGGTGATGCCTTCACGGCCAGACGTGCTTTTAGAGGCCATGCGTACTCAGACCGGGTTCGCGCCCGATCTGTTGGCCATGACATCGGTCATTCGGGCCGATATGGCACTTTCAGCAGCGGTATTGCAGGCGGCCAACACGCAATTGAGTGGATGGAAACGCAAGCTGATCTCTATTGAAGGCTCGGTGGCGTTGTTGGGGATGGAGAAGGTGCGTTCCATTGTGGCCGAACAGTTTTTGAGTGCCGCTTTAGTGGGACAAGATGGACCGCTGCAAACCGTGCGTTTACGCGGCGTGGAGACGGCACAAACGGCAGCCCGATTGGCCAGAGAGTTGCCGCAGATTGCACCCCATTTCCTCAATGGCTATTTGCCATCCATGGCCCCAGATGAGGCTTATGCAGCTGGATTGTTGCATGATTGCGGTCTGGTGGCCATGCTACGCGGATTTTCGGATTACGCAGAGTTTTGTCAGGAGATGCGGACCACTAGGGGGTATGAGTTGGTGCTGGCGGAAAATGAGCGTTTCGGAACCAATCATTGTCTTACCGGTTTTTTGATGCTCAAAGCGTGGCGTTTGCCAGCACTCTTTTGTCAGAGTATCCGTATGCATCATCAAGTCGATGATTTTAATCGTCCAGGCCGGAAGGTGCTTGGCCGCAAATATTTGGTTTTAAGGGCGATTTTGCATCTTTCTGCCTCCGTGTGTAGTGCGGTGGAGCGCGAGTCGCAAACCGTTGAAGAGAAGATCGCTGCTTTTTTGGGTATGGAGCCGGATCGTTTGAAACGGCTGCGGGATGGCGAACAATGAGGAAGGTTGGTGTTTTTGGGAAAAGTGTGATTTAATCTCAATAGTGCGAAATTGCCGCTCTTTGCTGAATGACTTTTTTGGAGGATGATATGGCAAAAAAAACGAAGAAAAAGGGACTGCCCAAACAATCCAAATGTGGGAGTGATCCGCGACTTGACGAGTTGGAAAAACGGATTTCAACTTTGGAAAAGCAGCTTTCCGATAAACTCGACCAGTTGTCAGAAAGAAATGCCGCCTTGTTGCGCAAAACCACCGAGCAGATGCGTCAATTGTCTGATCGGCAGGCGGCCTTGTTGCGTATGACCACGGAACGGGATGCCCAATTGGCCGAGCGTAATGCCGCTTTGTTGCGCAAGGTTACTGAACAGATGGATCAATTGGCCGAACGCAATGCCGCTGTGGTTCGTAAGTTTAGTGGTACTTCTGAATAAAATGAGGATGCGCGTTATGAAATATTTAGGTTGGCAGTGGATCTCTCGTATGACGGCCATGCTTGGTTTGTTGTTGGTGATGGCCGGTTGCGCGACAACGACCGAGACGGCCCAGGAACCCTCCAAGCCTCCTCTTGAAAACGTCGCACAGGTGCAGAAATCAGACATTCCCATTGTACAAGAGGGTTTATCGGATAAAAAATGTGCCAATCATGAGATGAAAGAGGAAAAGTCTTGCCAGAAGTGTGGCAAAAAGATGAAGTGCTGCGCCCAGGAGATGACGGAGGAGAAAGTTTGTAGTAAGTGTGGCAAAAAGATGAAGTGCTGCGCTAAGGAGATGGAAGAGGAGAAAGTTTGCCAGAAATGTGGCAAAAAGAAAACACAGGAAGGCAAAACCGACAAAAAGTGCAACATGCCTGAGATGAAATAGCGGAGTGAATCCATGATGACTGTGCAACAAGGAGGTGGCGCGGGTTCTAAACGTCGTCCCAGTCTCTCCTTTGAATTTTTTCCGCCCAAACATCCCGATGGGGAAAAAGGTTTTTGGCAGACCCTGGAAACCTTGATCCCTTATCAACCTGATTTTGTCTCCATAACTTGTGGAGCCGGGGGGAGTCGTTCGGGGGGAAGTGGTGAGTTGGTCCGACAGGTCCATGAGCAGACAAGCCTGCATACCGTGGCCCATATGACCTGTGTGGGAGCCAGTCGCGCCACCCTGACTGAGATGCTACAGTTCTATCAAGAGTGCGGGATTCCTACCATTTTGGCTTTGCGCGGGGATCCGCCCAAGAATGAACCTCCTGGAGCCTTGGAGCGGGGAGCGTTTCGGTATGCTGAGCCGTTTGTGGCTTATATTCGGGAATATTTTCCGCAATTTCGTTTGGGTGTGGCGGCTTATCCTGAAGGACATCCAGAAACACCGGACCAAGCGAAGGATCAACTCTTTTTCCGACGCAAGGTGGAGGCTGGAGCTGATTTTGCTGTCACGCAGTTTTTTTTCGAAAATGATCTCTATTTTCGTTTTGTGCAGGAGTGTCACGAGAAGGGTGTTCATGTGCCGATCTATCCCGGAATCATGCCGGTGACGGATTTCAAACAGCTTAAGCGGTTGTCAGAGTTGTGCGGTTCGGTATTGCCAGCGTGGCTTACCTCCCAATTTGAGGAGATTCGGGATGACCCGGAAAAAATGGCGCAAGTCGGAGTGCAGGTAGCCGTTGCGCAGTGTCGGGATCTCTTGGCCCGTGGTGCGCCTGGATTGCATTTTTTTACGTTAAATCAATCGGGAGCAGTGCCAAGAATTTTGCAAGAGCTGGCACCAGAGTTTTTTTTATCGTGAGTTTTTGGGTCTAGTTTGGATTGTACAAACCACCTCGTTGCCTTGACCTAAATATTCTATGGAATCAAAGCTCATCATTTTAGCCATGGCAATGCCCCGGCCATGGCTGTCAAAGGCCCGTTCTGGGCGAAATTGTAAATAAGGGAGCCAGTCAAACCCGTTGCCCTCGTCCACAATGCGAAACTGAATGAAATCGGTTCTGCGCTCTACAAAGATGCGCACGATTTTGTTTGCGTTTTCTGTCAAGGATTGACGTTTGGCGACCAACCCTTCCCATCCGTCGCAATCCGTGATGGCCTGGGATTTCTCTGCATAGGTGATTCCTAGGTTGCCGTGTTCCACGGCATTGAATAGCAGTTCGGAAAGTCCCATGGCCACTTGGTTTGGGGTTGGACAGAGGTGTGCCAGCATGGCTGCTAGGGTTCTGGCTTCGTCTAGGGTACGTAGACGAAACTCCCCTTCCCAGATCATGGCCAAGGCGTCCTGGGTATTTAAAACGGCTTTGCGCATGGATTCATGTCGGGAAAAATCATCCACCGCCGCACGAATTATTCTGAGTAATTTTTTTCGATCAAACGGTTTAATTAGGTAATAAAAGGCACCAGCTTCAATTCCTTCCAAAATATCGGCTTCAGAGTCCAAAAAGGTCTGCATGATGACCGGAATCCCCTGCAACGTGGGATGTTCTTTGATCCGGGTTAATAGTTCCATGCCATCCATGTTGGGCATGAGTCGGTCCAGCAGAACAGCGGCGAATTGAGTCTGGTTTAGTTGTAAAATTTCCCAGGCCTCGGATCCGTCCTTGGCGGTTTCGGTAAGGTATGAGGCTTCGTGCAAATTGGCGACAAGAATTTGTCGGTTAATAGAGTCGTCGTCAACGACGAGAATGGTTCGCAGGTCATTCATAAGTAGGGTCCAGATAAAGAGTGGCTTGATCTTCTATTTAAAGTATCGTACAGCATTATTGAGATGTCACGTTGGAATTTGGATCCATGGGCTTATTGTTTGGGAGACCTCGACATGAAACGCAGAACATTTGTTAAATCCGCCATGGCCTTGGCTGCGGCAGGGATTCCCGTTGTCCCCACTTCGGCACTGGCCGAGGGAGAGGTGACGAACGAAAAGACGACGGAAAAATCACGGGTACGCTCGTTTCGTCCCTTGGGTAAGAGTGGCATCCAAATGAGTGATATCTCGTTTGGGGCTGGACGCCTCAATTCCAAGTCCTTGGTTTTGCGGGCCATAGATCGGGGGATGAATTATTTTGATACCGCACCAGATTACGGTGGCAGTGAGGATTTTATCGGTGAGGCATTAAAACAGGTGAAAGGGCGCGACAAGATCCATATCGCCTCCAAATATTGTCAGCCCATCCCCTTTCAGGCCGGAAAGAGTCATTTACAAGTCGGTGCCAAACAGGCCGATTATGTGGCAGCGGTTGAGAATAGCCTCAAACGCATGGGAACCGATTACCTGGATGTGGTGTTTGTCCACGCCATAGGCGAGAAGACAGATCTCGCAGAAGAAAAGGCCCGTCTGCTCGATCCTGAAATGTTGGCGGCTACAGAGAGCTTGAAGAAGGCTGGTAAGGTTCGTTTTCTGGCGGTCTCCTCCCATGGTCCCAACAACATGGAACCTTTGATGCTTGAAGCTGTGCGTTCTGGTCATTTCGACATCCTGATGATGGCGTTCAATTTTATGAAGTTTCCCAAAATTCCAGATCTCTTCAAGGAGGCCAAGGCGCGCGACATCGGGGTGATCGCCATGAAGGTTTTGGCCGGTGCCAAGGAGCAGGGAATTAAGTTCGATCCAGGTCAATTCGAACAGGCCGCTTTTAAATGGGCCTTGCAGCATGCCCAGGTGAGTGGATTGGTGACCACCATTCAATCGGCACAGGATCTGGATCTGTTTTTGCCTGCGTCAGGACAAGCTTTCAACAGTACGGATCAGCGCGTGCTGGATCATTATGCCGTTCTACATGGTCGCAATTATTGCCGGACTGGGTGTGGCGATTGTCTTGAGGCCTGTCCAGACGGGGTGGATGTGGCCACTATCTTGCGTTATCAGATGTATTTTGAAAATTATGGGGATGAAAAACAGGCCATGCGTGCTTATTCCGCGTTGGAAAAAAGCGCGGCCTCCTGTGGGAGTTGTGTGGATGAGGCGTGCAATCAGGCCTGTCCGTATGGTCTGGCCGTGGGGCAGAAGTTGCAAGCAGCCCATCGTATGCTCTCTTTGGATCTTGTCGCGTAAGTGGGCATTTGGGCTCGAATCGTTTTGTTGTCTTTGCTGCCGGTGATTGCTTGGGGCATCTATCGGGACGGACAACGTTATGATTCCGGTTTGCTGGATTTTACCAATGCAGCGGCGCGATTGTCCTCTTTGGCTGGTTTCTTCCCGGAACAGGTCGCGGGATTGAGCCGTCTGGGCGAGATGCGGCGATTTGGCAAGGAAAATCTGCATGAGTACATCAATGGCCATGCCGAATTTTTTATTGGTGCGGGTTTCAAGGAGTTGATGGTGGGGGAGTATGGCGTTCCAGGGGAGGGGGTGCGACCACGGGTGGTGGTGGATCTGTATGACATGGGTAAGCCGTTGTATGCCTTTGGCGTGGTGACTGGAGAAGGGGTGTCTGATGCGCGAGAAGTGGCCATCGGCGAGATGGGATTTTTGGATTCCAGGGGATTGCGGTTTATTTTCGGTCCCTTTTACCTCAAGATGACGGCCTTTGAGGATAACGCGCCGTTGGAAGCGATGGCCAAGGCGGTGGTGCAGGCGATGGGTAAAGCCGGTGGCCAGGGGGTCCAGACCTTTCGCTTTCCAGAGTTTGGTACAGTACGCGCTACCCGGTTCATTAAAGACAACTATCGGGGCTTGGATTTTTTTGATCAGGTGGTTGAGCGATCCTTTCAATGGGAGGAGCGTGTTGTCCAGGCCTTTATTGTCGGGAGTTCGGAGCAGGAGAGTCGGGAGATGGAGAGCCGATTGCTGGCATTTCTCCAGAAGGAAGAGATTCCTGTGGTCCGGCGAGAGGAGGAGGGGGGAGTGGTCGTGTTTGCGGTGACCGACCCTTACGAAGGGGAGTGGTTTTTTTTGCGGGAGCGGGAACAGTTGATCGGGGCGTTTGGTCTTTCCGTGGAGGCGGCCTTGGTTCCATTAAAGAGGTTCATTGAGGATGGCAGAGCGACGCAGAGTCGAAAAGTGCCATGACACGCAGCCATTATTAAGCCGTCGGGCGTTTTTGGGACGGGTGATTGGGGTTTCGGCTGGGGCAGCGGGTTTGGCTGGTGGTGGGTATTGGCTCCATGGCGATGAACCGATGCGCACGCCAGAGGTTTTGGTGCGGCGTATTAAGGATTTTCGGGTAGCTCCTGACCCATTGCGCCCGCTGATGGCGGTGGTGCGCGGAGCCCGTACCACGCCCATGGTGCAAGAGGCCGTGGAAAAATTGGGAGGCATCTCCCGTTTTGTTGCGCGTGGAGACCGGGTGTTGCTCAAACCCAATGTGGGATGGGACAGACAACCGGAACAGGCGGCCAATACTGGGCCGGAACTGGTGGGGGCTGTGGTGCAGATGTGCCGGGAGGCGGGAGCGGCTTCGGTATGGGTGACGGATGTCTCTCTCAATGACCCCAGACGCTGTTTTGTCCGTTCTGGCATTGAAACAGCTGTCCATGCAGCGGGCGGTCAGGTGCGTCTGGCAGGTCGAGAGGATTTTGTCGAAACCGATATGGGGGGAAAGGTTCTGAAAGTTTGGCCGGTGGCCCGATTTTTCCACGAAGTGGACAAGGTGATCAATCTGCCTATTGTCAAACACCACTCTTTGTCCGCTTGTACGCTCTCCATGAAAAACTGGTACGGGGTAATCGGTGGACAACGCAATCGCTTGCATCAGGCCATTCACGACTCCATTGTGGATTTGGCAACGGCGGTACGTCCCACTTTGACCATCATGGATGCCACACGGGTGTTGAAGCGTAACGGTCCTACGGGTGGCAATCTGGCGGATGTTGCCCGTGGGGAGACGATTATTGCCTCTTTGGACGAAGTCGCTCTGGACAGTTTTTGTTTGGGATTTTTGGATCTTCTTCCAGATGCGGTGCCTTTTTTGGCCCTGGCTCAGGAACGGGGGTTGGGCAAGGTGGCTTGGCGTGAGTTGTCTGTTGTCCATTCACAGGTTGGGTAGGTGGCCATGTTCGGGTGGCGCACGGTACGGCGGGTTTATGCGTTTTTCTTTTTTGTTCTGCTGATTTTTTTCTTGTGGGTGACGGATTTCCAGCATTTGAAAGGGTATGCGGTCACTTTGTTCCTGGAACTCGACCCTCTTACTGCCCTAGCTTCGGTTCTCACCAGTCACACCCTTTACAAGGGATTGGCTTTTGCGTTGTTGATTGTGATTCCCACGTTGTTTTTGGGGCGATTTTTTTGTTCTTGGATCTGTCCTCTGGGCACGCTCAATCAGGTGGTCAGTTATCTTTTCAATCGTCGGCGACCAGCCGATGCGTACCCGGTCAACCGCTATCGACCTTTGTATCGCATTAAGTACTATTTATTGGCCGTGTTGTTGGTTTTTGCCGCTTTTGGCTCATTGCAGACCGGTTTGTTGGATCCAATTGCCTGGATTTATCGTTCCTTTGTTTTGTCGGTACTGCCTGCTATCGACCGGGTGGCTCAGGGGATTTTTACGTTTCCCGCCGTGTTTCATGGCGGGGTGGTGGTGAGTTTTTTGTTTCTGGTCGTGCTGTTGGCCAATCGTTTCATTACCCGTTTTTGGTGTCGGACCCTTTGCCCATTGGGAGCGTTATTGGGGGTTTGTTCGAGTTGGTCCTTATGGCGTATCCGGCGTGACGTGGATCGATGCACGCATTGTTTGAAGTGTTTGCAATCTTGTCAAGGGGCGGCAGACCCGGATGGTGCGGTGCGTCATACCGAATGTCTGGTCTGCATGAACTGCGTTGAGGCGTGTGGGGAGGGGGCGTTGCATTTCGGCTTGGCGCGACCGCGCAGTTCGGTGGGACGTCCTTTGGATGTGGGGCGGCGGCGGTTGGCTGAAAGTATCGTGTGTGCGGTGGCCGCTTTTCCCATGGTGGCCAGCTCTCGTTCCTCCCGGACTACACCAGATCCTTTGGTGATCCGTCCTCCTGGAGCCTTGCCTGAGGAGCAGTTTTTGGCGCGTTGCATCAAGTGCGGTTTGTGCATGCGGGTCTGTCCTACCCATGTATTGCAACCAGCGTTGCTAGAGGCTGGATTGGAGGGGGTGTGGACGCCGTTGCTCATGAATACCATGGGGTATTGCGAGCATTATTGTGTTCTATGTGGACAGGTCTGTCCCACGGCAGCGATTCGTCCGATATCGGTTCAACAAAAAGTTGGGGTGGCACCCTTTACGCAACCTGTGCGTCTGGGGACAGCCTTTTTTGATCGGGGACGCTGTTTGCCTTGGGCCATGGATGTCCCTTGTATCGTTTGTGAGGAGGCCTGTCCCACCTCTCCCAAGGCCATTTGGTATGAGACCACAGAGGCCAAGGGGCGGGATGGTCGCAAGGTGTTGTTAAAACGTCCCTTTGTGCAACCGGATTTGTGCATCGGTTGCGGAATCTGTGAAAATAAATGTCCGGTGAAAGACAAGGCCGCCATTCGAGTTACCTCGGTGGGGGAGAGTCGCTCCCGTGAAAATCGTATGCTGCTCAAGTCGTAATTTATACAGGCAACGAGAAGTCCGGGGGATTTCTCCCCCGGCAAAGATGGCGATACTTGTTAAATCTTCAACAATAACCCATTGATGCGACGAACGAAATCAGCCGGGTCTTCCAGTTGACCCCCTTCGCTTAACAAGGCTTGGTCATACAAGATGTGACCCATATCTTCAAATTGCTTGTCATCGGATTCATTCTTGAGACGCAACACCAAGGGATGGGACGGGTTGATTTCCAAGATGCGCTTGGTGGTTGGGGTTTTTTGACCAGCCTCTTTAAGAATTCGCTCCATGGAGGCACTCAAGTCATGCTCGCCACTCACCAGACAAGAGGGGGAGTCGGTCAAGCGATTGGTCACCCGTACCTCTTTGACCTGCTCGCCAAGGAGCTTTTGCATCCGCTCGATCAGATCTTTTAGCTCACCTTGATGTTTTTCCAGATCTTTTTTGTCTTCTTCAGCCTCAAGGTCACCTAGATCCAGCCCACCCTTGGCCACGGATTGCATGGGTTTGCCTTCGAATTCATGCAAGTGGCTCACCAACCATTCATCCACCCGGTCGGAAAGGAGCAAGACCTCGATTCCCTTTTTACGGAAGATTTCCAGATGGGGGTGGTGACGAGTTGCGTCAAAGGTCTCACCATTAACATAATAGATGGCCTTTTGTTGCTCCTTCATGCGGGAGACATAGGCCTCCAGTGAGATATCTTGCACTTTGGAGTCGGTATGGGTGCTGGAGAAACGGAGAAGTTTGGCAATTTTTTCACGATTGGAGTAGTCTTCGATCATCCCTTCCTTGAGGACGACACCAAAGGTATCCCAGAAGGTCTGATATTTTTCGGCATCGTTTTTGGCCAAATCTTCCAACAAGGCAAAGACCTTGCCGCACAACCCTTTTTTGATGGCATCGACGGCGGGATTTTTTTGCAGCAGTTCGCGAGAGACGTTGAGGGGCAAGTCAGAGGAGTCCACCACACCGCGAATGAATCGCAAATAGCGGGGCATGAGATCCTCGGCCCCTTCCATGATGAAGACCCGGCGTACATAGAGCTTGACCCCGTGCTTGCGGTCTCGGTCCCAAAGGTCAAACGGGGCCCGTTTGGGGAGATAGAGCAATACGGTGTATTCGTATTTGCCTTCCAGACGTGCATGAATGTGGGCCAGGGGTTCTTCAAAATCGTGGCTCACATGTTTGTAGAACTCGTGGTACTCATCGGGTGTGATGTCGGACTTGGAACGTGTCCACAAAGCGGATGCCTTATTGACGGTCTCCCATTCGGTTTTGGCTTCGGTTTTTTCTGCCTTGGGTTCGTCCTTGTCGGTTTCGTCATCTTCGTCGTCACTGACCCCTTCTGACTTGATCATCAGAATGGGCCAAGAGACATGATCGGAAAATTTGCGAATGGTGGAGCGCAGCCGCCAACCATCCAGAAAATCCTTCTCTTCATCGCGGAGATGAAGGATGACATCTGTGCCACGGGATTCCTTGGTTACGGTTTCGATGGTGTACTCCCCATCCCCAGCCGATTCCCAACGGATTGCTTCGTTGTTGGCCAGTCCAGCCTTGCGGGTGACCAAGGTAACGCGGTCAGCAACAATGAAGGCGGAATAAAATCCAACACCAAACTGACCAATCAGGTTGGCATCTTTGGCCTGATCCGCTTGCAAGGATTGCAGAAACTCCTTGGTGCCAGATTTGGCGATGGTGCCGATATTGGTCATTACTTCGTCTTGAGTCATGCCGATACCGTTGTCGGCAATGGTGAGTGTACCAGCCTCTTTGTCGAAGGTCACCCGAATGTCGAGTTGGGACTCCCCTTCATACAGCCCTTCATTGGCAATGGCCTCAAAGCGGAGCTTGTCCGCTGCATCCGAGGCGTTAGAAATGAGTTCCCGCAAAAAAATTTCCTTGTTGCTATACAAGGAGTGGATCATCAAATCCAAAAGTTGCCGTACTTCGGTTTGAAATGTGCGTGTTTGTTTGCCTGCCGACGTAGTCATGCTGCCAAAATACCTCCATTTTTATATTTCAAGATGTTGCGATTTTTATATTGATATGGGGGGTGTTAGGGCAAACCGCAAGGGGTGAGGCGGTTTTTTTTCTTTTGGGTTATGATTTGCCAATGTCACGACGGGAGGTGGAGATGGTGACCGTAAAACCGGCGACGACATCCAACAGGGACATGAGAGTAAAGGTTAGAAAAAGCGTGGTCCCAGCGGGCTTGTAGATGAGAAATTCCACTAGAAACAAAACAAAGATCACCATGGAAAGGATATGGTCCACAATGGATTCCGTACCAGATCGGGTGGCTTTGAAAATTTCTATGTAGAGAGCGATAATGCCTGTAAGAATCAGGATGTCGCCGACATTGAATGCCAGTTGGGCACCAGATGCCAGATTGATCATGAATAGCGCGGTTGCTGTGCCGATTTCAGGGTGTGTTTTGTTGATAAAAATCAGGCCATTAAGAATGACCAGCATAAAGGCGAACAAGGGTATTGATGTAAGGAGTGGCATAGTCTGACCAAAATTCACATTGGTAAAGATGGATTGTCTTGATTCCTCATCATTGATACACGATTTTGAGCCAAAACAAAACCGTTGCTGTGTGTGGTTTCACAGTTTTTTTGGATAGGCAAGCATTGGGCCTGTTTTTTTTGTTTTACGTAAGTTTGGAGAAAGTTTGCATTTTTTCTGGTTTGCATGACACGCATCGCGTTTGACTGAAGGGAAATCAATGTAACCAAACGTAAAAATTGATTTTTTTTTTGACTTTTTTTTGGGAATGTCTCATCTTAATGCAATATATGGGAGTTGTGCTAGTTTACAGCACGTGGTGTGCGCTACAGTGAATAACGGCAAATTTTTTGGAGATATCGAGAATGCTCGTCAAATGGATGCGTATGCGAACAGGGGTGATGTTTTTGGCCCTCCTTGGAATCTTTTTGGCTGGCGGTACGGCTTGGGCGGCCACCTATGAGGCCACTGGGCGTTGGTCGGTCTCTGTCACCCCGACCTGCCAGCCTGCCACGGTCGAGCAGGGGATCATCAACATTATTCAGGCCGGTGATACCTTCATTCTGGAGGAGTCTGGCGGCGTCCAAGCCTCTGGCACGATCACCGATGATCGCTATCAATATAAAGCGGTCTACTCCGACGGCAGTTCGCGTGATGTCGATTTTACCTTGTCTGACGCAAGCGAAGGGAGTGGAACCTCAACTTGGTCTAACGGAACCTGTACATTAACCTTGAAGCGGACGGCCCTCAATCCAGGGGATACCTCGGCCCCGTTGACCGTTGCTCCCATGAATCTGGTCGTGGGTGGATCCCGCGACGTGATGATTGAGAATTTCACGGGGACACCGACCCTGACCGCAACACCTGAAGGCGTGGTCACTTTGACCTCTTTTGCTGGGGGAACCAGCGTCTCTTGTGACGCGCCTGGGTCGGCCCTGATTACCGTGACCGACGGTACAGAAACCACTGCTTCGGCTACGATTCATTGCGTGGCTGTGGCCGAAACGGCGATTGGTGAAGTTAACTCGATTGCAGATTGGATTTTTCCGGCCAACGTGACCTTGGTGACCCAGAACTTCTGGCATGGCAATGAGACCGGATCTTGGGGTCATTATGCCTATCGATGGTCGCGGGCGGGTGGTACGGAGACTTTTCAGGATCGAGGTACGCTCTCCACTGTGGTGGGTGACGATGGCCATTATTACACTCTGAATGGCGATGGCCTGACTTTTCATGGAAATAAGCAGTTTAATGCCACGAAAGGCGACTTGACCCGAACTGTGCGGTATGGATTTGTTACCCCTCCAGATCTGGAATCCGGCGTTTCCGGTATTGATTCGACTCTGCTGGCCTCAAGCAATTGGATCTTACCGACTTCTTTGATACCAGCCACTCTCGTTGAGGGTGCAACCTCTTCCGTCACCCAGGTTGAATTTGACTTGGATGTCAATGAGTTGCCTGATGCCAGCAAATGGGTGGTGACCAAGCATAACGTTTCTATAAGCGGAATCCTCAATCTGTTGTCCACAGAACTGCCAGAGGAACTCAAAGAAGATCTCATTTTTCAAAAGTGGCGTGATGCCATCACCGATACGGAGCTTTTAGGTAAGCTTACCAAGGTGATACGTATCCAGATGGAAGAGATTCGCTACAAGGCCGGTCAAAGTGACCCCGTGACTGAAAGAGGTACTTTGTATCTGGTTAAAGGGTTGGGGATTGTCTACGAACAATGGCATGAGAGTGAAGGGGTCTCAAAGAGTGCGTTGATGGCCAAAGATTCTGGGACGGGTCTGGTCTCTTTGACCAGTCACGCCATTGCGGCCAAAAAGTTTCGCATCGATGCCCCGGCAGGTGTGGTATTAAACAAACCCTTTGTCCATTTGCGGGTCGAACATACCCAAGGCGAGAATGCCAGTTCGCCCCATGCTCATGAACTCGTTGGCAGTGTCAACGAAACCTCTGGGGGCAACAGTGCCCTATTCACGGTTTATCGTTCCAATGATTCAACCGGAGACAACGCGGACGTTGTCAAATTGCGCTATGGTGCCAAGGATTTCGAGACGCAAATGATGCTCGATGTAGACACCGCTTCCATGGCATCCCCCATGGTGCTGACCTTGACCGAAGCACAAAAAGGTCGTCTTGTGACATTTACCGCTAAGGATCGCGATGGAGCATCCATCACCAACGCAGGAATAACCGTTTATCCCGATCGGGATGGGGTGTGTGCTTTGGATTTGGGTGCTTTTTATGAACTCACATCAAGCGGTACAGCAAGCATCACTTTGGCGGATGGCCAACACTGTGTCTCACTTTGGCCCCAAAGCAGCAGTGCTTTTGTCGGCGGTTGGTATGACCCTTCCGTTGCATCTGGTCTGGCTAATATCGTGGCCCCAACAGGAACGACCAATGGGGTTCCTGTCACAATTTCTGCGGCAACGACCTCTGTCGCGCTGGTGGTTGGTCGCGATGATGGTCCAGATCACAGTCGTGTGACCGGGTTGCTGACGGATGGTTCCCAAGGGATAAGCAACGCCGAAATTTTGGCCTATCCCGATGGAGGAGGTACGCCACAGCTTTTCCATACCGATGCAACCGGCGCATTCACCATGGATCTGCCGGTAGGTCAATACATTTTTATGTTCCGGTACGTGGCCAATGGGGTCTTGACCCAGGGTTATCTCACAGCCATTGGGGAGACCAATACCCTCTCAGCGACTCAGGGTGTGACGCAAAACATCGCTTACGACATCCTGATGGGACAAGTGAAATTGACTTCGGCGTATCGGGTCAATACCGTGGCATTGTCTGGTGTGATTACAGACAGCACCACTGGTCACATCACCACGCCGGTTACGGTTACCGTGCGCTCAACCACGGCAGGAGGTTTTTTTGCCAAAATTTCAGCGGATTCTACGGGGGCTTTCTCCGTACCGGTGGTTCCTTCCCAAGACTATTATGTGGAGTTCTCGGCTCAAGGTTCTGGTAAGCTATATCGGGGGTATCTGGATGGGACTTTGGCAATTTCTGCATCCAAGGCCAATCTGTCTGCCATTACGCCGTATGAAAACATGACTTTGAATGGGGCTTTGACCGACGCCATGGGGGTTGCGACTTATCCCATCAGCGGCACTGTGACGGATAACGCCACAACCCCGGCTGGGATTGTCAATGCCACGGTAAAGGTTGTCAATCAGGCGGATACCAGCCTTGTTTACGAAACCAATACCGATGCTCAGGGGGCCTTTTCCCTCTCTGTGGTGGCTGGTTCTTATAAAATCGAAATCTTTGCCAATGGCTACATCGGTGGCATGGCCAAAGGTACAGGTTCTACCATCGTGCTGGGTGGCGAGGTTGCGGCCCAGGTTTATCTTTTAGGGGGGACAGCGGGCGTTTCTGCTTTGAGTTTGTCGCCTAAGCTTGTCAAAGAGACGAATACGGGTGGATTGGATCCTGGAATCAGCAAGATCACGGTGACTGGATATGTCACTGGCAGTCAAGGGGCATTGAAGAACATTCTTGTGGAGTTCCAGCCTGATTGGACACAAAACACCACATTTGTCGAAATGGCCTCGGTCAAAACCGATGCGACCGGTAACTACTCGGTCTCAATATACCCTGGATATTATCGGGTTATGTTCCGGGCGGAATATTGGGATGCCACAACCAACAAGATGGTGACCGTTCCAGGTGTGTTGGGTCAGGGTGGATTTTCTGACGGGATTGGCAATGTTACTGAGGACGAAGGGACCGCCAATCTGTTTCAATTTGTTGGCAATAATAGCGTGAATGCCCTGCTCTCCAGTGGTGTGCAGGTTACGGGTACGGTGACTAGCAAAACAGGTGCTGCCTTCAAAGATGTGAAAGTCGAATTTCAACCGGTCTATGATGACCATACCGAGGCGGCCCCTTGGGTTGAAACCACAACAGATGCCACTGGCACTTTTTCGGCCTTTGTCAAGCCGGGTGCGATCTATCGGGTCTATTTCAACACCAACTATTGGGACTGGCAGAATCAAAAGCAGGTTCAACTGGTTGCCGTGGGTGGTTTCAGTGAAGGGTCCGGTGACAACGGCGTCAATGGGGATGAGGCGGCAGCCAAAAAGTATACCTTCACATCGAATGATACGCTGAATGCCGTGTTGACAACGGGTTTGACAGTGCAAGGGGTCGTGACTAAGGATGGCATCACTGGCGTGGCTGAGGTGGTGGTGCGTATTCAGCCAGAATGGGATCCTGCGACCGGTCGTTCTGGTACTTGGGGGGAAACCAAAACAGATGCCAATGGACACTATTCCTTTAGCGTCCAGCCTGGGCTCTATCGGATTGAATTTCTGACGACTGGCTTGACGGACAATGTCATCGGTGGCTTTGCGGATGGCAAAGGGGGATTGAACAATGATTGGGCCAGTGCCAATCTGTTTCAAATCAATGACGACAAGGAGGTCAATGCGCAACTGATTGCCGGGGTGACCCTGACTGGTACGGTGGCCTTGAGTGATGGCACGTTGATCACTGGGGCGGATCTCTTTGTTCACAGTTTGGATTGGACCTCCTTCTTTAATGCCAAGAGCGATGATCAAGGGGCCTTTTCGATTCGCATGAAACCAGGTCTTGAGTATCAGGTCGAGGTGTGGCCCGGTTCTGGGAGTGTGCCGTTCTTGGGAGGCAACTGGGTCACCATGACGCAGGTGGATGGTGGCCTTTTGACTTCACTCAAAATGGATCATGACCTAAACATCACGATTTCAGTCGATTCCGGCGTTTCGGTGAATGGCCGTGTTGTGGATGAGAATGGTTGGGGTGTGTCGCATGCCTGGGTTACCAGTGATTTTGGCAATGGATCCACCGATGCAGATGGAAATTTTAAATTTAATCTGCCCTCCGCCGTAGCGGCCACTCAAGTAAGACCCTCATTCTCTATCCATGTTTCCCCTGGCGGTTATGAGGATGCCAATCATGCTTGGGTGCAGGGCGGTCTTTTTGTCGGTGGCGTTGTCACACTGGATGCCGCGAGCGGATTGTATCAATTGTCTGCGGATGAGCAAAAGGCGGTTGCGTTTGCCTCTAATTTGGAAGGGTGGCCGACCAGTGATTTGGGAAATGGCTTGACTGGATTGGTGGTCCATGTGGGCAAGGGTACTGTCATCGCTGGAAAGGTCACGAATGGTTCGGATGGTGTTGGCAATTTATGGGTGAATGCATGGTCTCATGAGATCTCATCGGGTGCGGGGGTGGCGACAAAAGGGAATGGTGATTATTCCATTCTGGTGCCAACACCTGCAGCCGGAACCACGGTTTGGTATGAGGTGAATCTTTGGAGTGACCAATACTTGGCCCCAGATGCGGTGTTGGTGAAGGTCCAGTCGCAGGGGGTGGTTGGGGTGTATGCGATTGACAAGGAGAAATCCATCAATGGTGAGACCGGTCTTTATAATCCGGTCTCTGGTGAAACCTTGCTTGCGGATCCCAATGGCAATGTTCCGGTGAATTTTACCGTTTCAACCGGCAATACCATTTCGGGGCGGGTGACGGATTCCAGCAATAATGGTTTGGCCTGGACTTGGGTGGATATTCATAGCAAGGATGGCTCCAAATGGTATGGGGCTAATACCGATGAAAATGGGTATTACAAAGTCAAGGTGAACCCGGCGGACAACTATTTGGGTGTGGTATGGGGTTGGGGTGGTCAATATCGCACCACTTACTACAAAAATGCGGGCAAGGAGGAGGATGCCACACAGATTGACGCCTCTGGGGTCAAAAATCCAGAAAATATTGATTTCATGCTGAGTTCTGGGGCGAAAATCAGTGGTACCATCGCTGGTTTGAGTAAGGACACCAAAGTGTGGTTGAGCGTCTGGTCTGAAAGTGAGCATGTCTGGGGTGGTGCAGAAGTCACAGGTACGACGGCGGATACGGTCAACTTTGAAATCACCGGTTTGGCACAGGCCAGTGATTATCGCCTGGATTGGCGGTCGGACTCCTTGGAGGTTCCAGCTGGCTTTTATGGTGGGGCTAACTTGGGGCCCAAAAACTGGGAGCAGGCCGCATTGCTGAGTACCACGAATGGCAATGTAACGGGTGTGGCGATTAATCTGGCGGCAGTATCCACCAAAACCCTCCGGGTCAAAGTGGCTGGCGTGCCAGTTGGAGCCAAGGTGGATGCCAATGTATGGTCAGAACAACTGGGGTTGGGTCGGTGGAAGCAATCCACTGCCAACTCGGCTGGTGAAGCGGTGATCGAACTCAAGGGGCTCGATGCCACCGGGAGTGACTATCGCTTGTTTATTGGTGGACCGGATGCGACCTTCAAGACCGGTAATTTCAAGGGCGATGTGAGCCCGACCACTTATCCCGCCACATCTGGCTCGGTGGTTGGTTGGGATCGCGCCACACAGATCAACATGGCTACGGATCAGTACGCCTATGTCCTGATGAACAGTGGACGCAAGTTGACGGTGAATGTGACAGGACTCAAGAGTGGTCAAAAAGCCTGGGTGGATGCCTTCTCGGAATCCACCGGCTCCTGGGGCGGTGGTGATGTGGCGTTTGGCACCACCAAGGTCGAAATCAAGGGGTTGGAGTCCACAGACGACTATCGAGTCTCCATTTGGGGTGAGCAGATTCAAGGTGGCTCTTATGTGGGTGAGGCCAAGGAACCGGGCTCCTGGGATGCCGCTGAATTGGTGAATCTGGCGGCCTCGGATGCCACGATCAACTTGACCGTTTCATCAGGCAAAACCATCGCTGGAACGGTGAGCGGATTGCAGAAGAAACAGTCTGGCTGGGTGGATGCATGGTCCAACGCCACCTATTCTTGGGGCGGAGCCTCGGTGAATGCGGGTGGAACTCAATCCGATGCTTATACCCTGTCTGGCATGCGTTCGGCGTCGGATTATACTGTGAACTTTTCGGCTCCAGGGTATGTGCCGCAAAAGAAAACCGATGTGAACACGACCTCAGAAGGTGGCGCGACTGGCGTGAACTTCACCGCATCCACGGGAGGGTCTATCAGCGGCTCTATTTCTGGTCTGAAAGCCTATGAATGGGTGCGGGTGGATGCGTGGTCACCCGCTTCGGATCAATGGGTTGTGGATGGGGTCTCTGCGAATGCCAGTGGGGTTGCGACCTATTCTTTGTCTGGTGTGCCTGAAGCCACCGATTATGTCGTGGCCGTGTGGCGTGGTTCTCAAGGGGTGTTTTATGCCTCCAGTGGGGTGACTGCGGTTTGGGATAATCACAGCAAAGTGACGGTCACAGGATCCAATGCCACGAAATCCATTGATTTCAATCTGACTGCGGCGGGAAATCTGTTTTACACCTTGTCGGGCGCGATTAAGGGATTGACCACGGATCAGGTGGTGGAAATCAATGCGTGGTCTGCAACCAGTGGGGCCAGGACGAGCCTAACAGGCAATGGCACTTATACCCTAGAAGGCCTTTCCGCAGGCACCTACACGGTGGAGGTCATCTCCAGTGGTTATGTGACGCAACGTATCGAGAAAGTCGCGGTATCGGCTAATACCACGGGTCAGGATGTTACCTTGTCGGCGGGTTTTGCGATCAAGGGGAGTGTGACCGGTGGGAGTGCCGTGAGTGGGATTTGGGTCAATGCTTGGTCGGAGGCGAACCATGTGGGGGGCGGCAGTTTGACCAACTCCAAGGGTGAGTTTGTGATCAAGGGGCTGCCGAATGGTACATATAAGGTGGATGTTTGGACCCCAGATGGGAATGCCTCTGCCGATGTCACTGTGAACAACACAGATAAGAGCGGTGTGGCTTTGGCTGTGGCCAAGCTGGCTGGCATCATCCAGGGAAAAGTGTCTGGTACGGGTGCGGTTGGTGCCATGGTGATTGCTTATGATGCCAGTGGGGTGGAAAAGGATCGCTCTGTGGCAGATTCAAGCGGTAACTACAAGCTCGATGGATTGACCCCGGAAACGTTGTATACGGTGAAGGTCTTTTCTGCTACCAAGGCCAAAGCCGGGGATTGGACAACAACCAGTGGTTATTCAACCGGGGATGCCACGGCCACCACGGGCGGGGCAACCCTGAATCTGACCTTGCTTTGATGCGTGTGGATCCTGGGGCGTCCGACGATGATGATCTCTTCTGTCTGGCGTCCCAAGATCCATTTGGGTGTGAAAATTTTAATGCTGGGGGTTATGGCCTCTTTGAGTGTCTGGGTCCAGCAGCAATTTTCAGCTTCTGGCTTTATCGATGTGCCGATGATGAACGAAACGGATTGGTACACCATTGAGGCCCCTGTGTTTACGGAAATGCGGGTGGATCAGCCGTTGAGATCCTTTTCAGCGCGAAAGTTTGTCATCAACCGGCGCAGTTTTTTGGGGTTTCAAACCCGTTTTGCACAGCAGGCCGAGTTTCATGACGCCAGTTTGCGATTGTATCGTAATCAGCAGGATGGGAAGGGCTCTTTGATCGGAGATGTTGGGGATATGCTCCAGTTTACGATGTCGTCTGCCAAACGAGAGAACCCATCCGTAAAATCTTCCTTGCGGATTACGCGGTTGATCATGGCACCCTTTACCTTAGAAACTATTGTGGACACGGTTCCATCGGTTCGGTTGCAGGCCGAATCCGCTCTGGTGGATAACGACCCTGGAGAGATTCAATTCAAGTCGGCCATGTTGGAAGATTTGGTGCAGCATCGAAAAATCTTCAGCAAGGAGATCTTGTGGAAAGATGTCGAGCAGGTGTTTGAAATTAAAGGTGAATATTATGCCGAATCCCCCAAAGGAAGAGCTGTAGCTAAGGGGTTGCGGGTGGGGTTGGATTTTACCCTGACACCCTTTTAATGCAGGTGACGCAATTTTTGTTTGACTTTTTTCATGATGTGTTTATGGTTAGAGGAGAGTTCGGTGAAACAATTTTTTATGGTTTTATTGATGGTTTGTGGGGTGTTGGTGCCGTTGTCAATTGGTGCGGCGGTCACATCGGGGTCGGGTGAAGTGGCGTACAATAAGGGAAAACTGAGTGTTTCCTTTCACTCCACGCCCATTCGCAAGGCATTGGAACAGGTGGCGGCCAAGGCCGGGATTCAATTTTTGATGGATCCTGAAATTAAAGCTACTGTATCGATTCAATTCAAAGATCTTCCCTTAGAGACGGCTTTGCGCCGTTTGCTGAACCATCAAAGCCATGCCGTTGTTCATTCTCCAGCTAAAGATGGTTCTTTTTATGTCAGTCAGGTCAAGGTGTTTAAAAAGGGATCGTTGACTTATTCCAGCTTTGAACGGATAGGGGCGGATGCGGTAACGGTTGACAAGGGAAAGGAGTCTAGCCCTTCTCCCGAATCGCCAAGTGTATCTAGCGGAAAGAACGCCGACAAACATGAGACAGCAAAAACGGACACTCAGAAAATGAGTGGTGATGATGGCATGCGTCAACCGATTTCTCGCATTAATCCGCATGGGGCAGGCGGACAGGCCAAGATTATGGCGGCCATAGCCGAGACACAGGCCGCCATGGCCCTAATCGAACGGAAGGCTGCCGGTGAAAAGCGTTCACTGGATAACGAATTGGCGCGTGCAGAAGCCACGTTGGCTTCAGGACAGGGAGACCCCAAGGCGTTGGTGGATAAGATCCGTACCTTAGAGCAGCAAAAAGATCGCAGTACCCTGAATACGCAAGCGATGATGGCTCCAGAGTTACAAAAGATGCAGCAGCTATATCAGGATCTAGAAAACTTCAAAACACCCGCAGAACAATTGATCGAACAGAGGGCTAAAGTCAATAGTCAAGCAGCCCTGATGCGCAACCAGATGACGCAAGTCGAGGAGGCCCGTCGGGCGGAAGCAGCACGTCAGGCGCGCATTCTGGCTGAGCAAAAGGCCTTAGCAGCGAGGAATGCCGAAGGGCAACGTCAGGCCGCAATCCGACGTCAGCAGGAAATGGCGCAACAGGGTGGAATTCATTAAATAGGGGGATTGGATATGTTCGGACAAGAAATTAAGAAAAGTGCCTTTGGGCTTTTGTTTGCCGTATTCACCCTGTTATGGAGTTGCGGATTGGTACATGCGGAGTCGGTCTCTGGCTCCATAGGCCCAGGTGCCATCGTGATTGCGGTGGATGCGACCGATAAGGTGCTTCAATTCACGGAGACAACCGGAGGGACGACATCGGCGAGAACCTTCTCCTTGAGCGGACTGCCGGTTGATCAGGATATCCGGCTCTATTTTTTTATCGATGGCCAGTTGCGTCCCATGATCTTTGACAATGGAACCAAGGATGCCTTCCAGTTAAAAACAGGTGCGGCATTTAATTTTGGTTTTGTCTCGCTTCGTACAACCGACGAATTTCTTAATCCCACCAATCGACCCAATACGGGTTTGGTCGTGGAATCAACCGCCGCACGACATACCGATATTTCCATGAGAGAAGTTCAGGACACCTTGGTGGGTAGCCTGACGGCACCGGATGTCACTGCCTTGATTGGTTACGGTAAAGCGGCTTTCCGTCATGGCTGGATTGTGGCGGCTTACAAGTTTTTTAGTAAAGCCGACTCCTTGGTAACAGATGCAGAAGTCAAAAATAAAACACATATTTTTCATGCGTTGTCTCGTGTTGCTGCCATGGGCATGAATACAACGAAGTCCGTATCTAGTACGACTACGACCTATTCAACCATGGGTGACCTGTTGGCTGGTTTTGGATGTACTAAACGTCATCTTGGCTTTGACGGCATGATCTGTCCAGATCTATTGCCAATCGCTTCGCCCACCGGTACGGATATCGGCAATTGGTTGAATGCTTCCATGATTCCAGAAGTGACAGCGGCTCTTGAATTGTTGAATGCAATTCCTGCAACCATGCTGCCGATTTTAGAGCAAGAAGATCAATGGAGTCTGGGAGCTAGCAGTGGCGTAAAAACCGAGATTGATTACTCGGACGTTTTGGTATTCAAGGGCGCATTGGAATTTATTCTGGGTCAGTTGTACATCAATCATGCGTATGACTGGACCATCGATATTGATGCCGCACTGGATTTATCCACCCAAGATGCGCTTAAAAATTATGCAAATGCTGGAACCCTGTCTGCCGTGTCTTCAACGAATTTGGCATCGGGCAAGAGTCATCTGACCAGTGCTGCGGATTACCTTTTGGCGGCGGTGGCCTCGATTCAGACGGAAACAGACGTGCAGGATGATGACCTGATCTCATTGAATTCAACAGAGGTTACCGATTTAAAAGATCTGTTGACAAAATTCAAGTCATCTCTGTCTGGGTCCACTGTGTATACGAGTGGGACCAAAACTTTGACGTTGAATCTTAGCAAGTTTTTTGATGGCATCAGTCTGCGGGCCGTTGTGCCACCGATTACCGGCAACAAGGCCAGTGGCGTTTTTCCTGATGTGACCATGGGCGGGATTTTCCCAGATAAGGTCTATAATTTCAGGCAGGAAAGCGTGAATCTGGATGTCAACAATAATGGCATTCCCGATATTCTGGAGGGTAATGGGACGCAAGGTCTGCCTCCTGGAACGACGCCTTTGTTGCTCTCTTCTGGTACAATCATGAATCTGACTGTTGGGGGTACGGCTGGGTCACTCAAGGTGAGTGGTGGTGTACCGACTTATCAATTCATCAGCACGCCCAGCACAACCATTACGCTTGCGGCTGGTTCGTCAGATGCGGAAAAATTGGTGAGCTGTCAGTCCGTTGGGATAGGATCTATTCAAGTTTCAGATAAGGCCATCCCATTGGCTCATATGGTGTATGTGACGGTCAACTGTGCCAGTGGAACGACCACTGGAGGGGGTGACTTGGTGGTCACACCCGGTTCAATCATGAATCTGACGGTTGGTGGAACGCCTGCCCCTCTCAAGGTCAGTGGTGGCACGGGGGGTTATCAATTCAGCAGCACATCCAGCACGACAATCACCTTTGTGGCAGGCACGAGCGATGCGGAAAAATTGGTGAGTTGCCAAGCCGCAGGAACAGGAACCATTCAAATTGTGGATGCGGCCACGCCGAATCCCCATTCAGTCAGTGTGACGGTCAACTGTACCAGTGGAACCGCTACTGGAGGGGGTGACTTGGTGGTCATGCCCGGTTCAATCATGAATCTGACGGTTGGTGGAACGCCTGCCCCTCTCAAGGTCAGTGGTGGCACGGGGGGTTATCA
>JADFYY010000169.1 GCA_015232825.1 Magnetococcales bacterium | reverse complement strand
GGGAAAAGGGTGGCAACAAAACCAGGAGAAATGAGGGTACTTGAGCAGACAATATTGGAACACTATATCCAATATTTGCCAAACCATCTGCTTACACAACAGGAAAATGCAGTTTTTTTTGCCTCAGCGGTGGATGGGAAACAATATATAACCTCTTATGATGTTTACCATATGCTCTTTCAGAAAAGATCCTCTCTCATGCTGTAAGAAGGGTATTGAGGCCGACGCAATCCAAAGAAGATGAACGGACGCGGTGTTGCCAATTGACAGTAGCGAAACTTTCCCGCATCTTAAACTTTAACTGGAACTTTCTGGGCTGGTGGAGCGTCGCCTTGTCATGCTAAAAACCGTCCGAGAAATGTTTGTCTTTCACTCCAACTCAAATTATCAGGTTTTATGGCCACTCTCGTTATCGTTGAGTCTCCTGCCAAGGCCAAAACGATCAATAAATTCCTTGGCAAGGAGTATACCGTTGCTGCCACCTATGGTCACATTCGTGATCTGCCATCCAAGGATGGCTCCGTGGACACGGAAAATCAATTCCAGATGCGCTATGAAGTCTCCAGCGACTCGACCAAACACGTCACTGAATTGATCAAGGCCGCCAAGGGGGCAGACCTGCTGTTGCTGGCCACCGACCTTGATCGCGAAGGAGAAGCCATCTCCTGGCATGTTATGGAGACGCTACAGAGCCACAAGGAGATCGCCCATATCCCGTGCAAACGGGTGGTGTTCAACGAGATCACCAAACGGGCCATCTTGGAGGCCGTGGCCAATCCGCGTGACCTAGACATGAATATGGTCAACGCCCAACAGACCCGCCGCGCCCTGGATTATCTGGTGGGATTCAACCTCTCGCCTCTGCTCTGGAAAAAGGTGCGACGGGGACTCTCCGCCGGTCGCGTGCAATCCGTAGCCCTGCGTCTTGTCTGCGAGCGGGAGGCCGAAATCCGTGCTTTTACCACTCAGGAATACTGGAGCATCACCGCCGACCTCATTCGCGCTGACGTCACGACTGAACGTCGTCTTTTTCAAGCGCGACTGGTGAGTGCGGCTGGGAAAAAATTGGGTCGCTTCGACATTCCAGACGAAAAACGGGCCACCAAATTGTTACAGGCGGTCGCAAACAAGCCGCTGTTTGTTGCCGCCGTGGAGAAAAAGCGGGTACTGCGCAACCCTTCTCCCCCCTTTATCACCTCCACCTTGCAGCAAGAAGCATCACGCAAATTGGGTTTTTCCGCCCGTCAAACCATGATGATCGCGCAACGACTCTACGAAGGCATCGAAATCACCCTTGCCGATGGCACTCAAGAGACCGTTGGTCTGATCACCTATATGCGTACCGATTCGGTTCAACTGGCAACCGAAGCCGTTGCCGCCATCCGTGAGTTGATCACGGCGCGTTATGGTCCCGATTATCTGCCCAAGACCTCCCGGAAATATAAATCCTCAGCCAAAAACGCCCAGGAAGCCCATGAGGCAATCCGTCCCACCGATCCCGCACTGACACCAGAAAAAATTAGAAAAAGTCTGGAAAAAGATGCCTTTCGCCTCTACGAACTCATCTGGAAGCGGACCATGGCTTGTCAAATGGCCTCTGCTCAGCTCGATCAGGTGGCCGCCACCCTTTCGGTGGAGAAAAACGATCCCAAAGCCCCCTATCTCTTTCGGGCAACCGGTTCGTCTGTGGCCTTTCCCGGCTTTATGGAGGTCTACAGTGAAGGCAAGGACGCCACCCCAGAACAAGAGCGCAATGAAGACGAAACCGACTCCATCCTTCCACCTTTGGAGGAAGGCAACCCGTTGACTTCAGAAAACATTGTGCCACACCAACATTTTACCGAACCGCCTCCACGCTATACCGAGGCCTCTCTAGTCAAAATCCTGGAAAGCTACGGCATTGGCCGCCCTTCCACTTACGCCCCCACCATGTCCACGCTACAAGAAAGGGGCTACGTCAAACTGGAACAGCGCAAGTTCGTACCAGAGGATGTGGGTGAGGTGGTCAATCGCTTTTTGGTTGAACACTTTGAAAAATATGTTGATTATCATTTTACTGCCCACCTTGAAGACGACCTGGATGCCATATCCCGTGGTGAAATGGAGTGGGTTCCTCTGTTGGAGTCGTTTTGGCGACCCTTCAAGACCCAGATTCAAGAAAAGGAGTCCTCCACCAACCGGGCCGACATCACCACAGAGGCCACCGATCAGCTCTGTCCTGAATGTTCGCAACCCTTGTTTATCAAGCTGGGTCGTTTTGGTCGTTTTCTGGCCTGTTCCAACTATCCAGAGTGCCGCTTCACCCAAAACATCAAAAAAGAGGGCGAAGAGGAAAAACCAGTGGCCGAGCCTGAGGTTTCGGATCAACTGTGCGAGAAATGCCAACAACCCATGCTCATCAAGGATGGTCGCTTTGGCAAATATCTGGCCTGTTCTGGCTATCCAGCCTGCCGCAATATCCAACCCTTGGAAAAACCCCTGGATACGGGTGTGGTCTGTCCAGATTGCAACAAAGGGACTTTTTTGGAGAAAAAATCACGTCGTGGCAAGATCTTCTACTCTTGTTCTGGCTATCCAAAATGCAAAAAGGCGTTGTGGAACAAACCCGTTCCCGATACCCCCTGCCCCAAGTGCCAAGCCCCTTTTGTGACCGTAAAAGTCACCAAACGGTTCGGGACCGAGCATCTGTGCGCTGTGGAAGGGTGTGATTACAAAGAAAAACAACCGGAGGCTTTGGTGACTGCATGAACAGCGACATCCAAGACGAGCGGCCTCAACTCCTGAATCGGCTATTCTCCTCCCGTTTTGCTGGGTATTATCTGTTTGCCCTGGTGTTTGTGCTGCTCTCTTTTTTGATTCGCGTTGCCCTGTTTGCCAAGACGTTCGACACCTTGGATCCCGGCTTGATTGCGGTGATGCGCATTGTGCTGACAGGGCTGTTTTATGATGTGGTGGCGGTCTCTTATTTTTCCATCTTGCTGGTTTTGTACCTGACCGCCCTGCCGGATCGCCTTTTTGGCCATCCGCTTCATCGACTGATTTTCCAGGGTATTTATTTTATCGCCATCTACCTGTTGGTGTTCAACGGCGTGGCGGAATGGATTTTTTGGGACGAATTCGGGGTTCGTTTTAACTTCATTGCCGTGGACTATCTGGTCTACACCCGTGAGGTGATTGGTAATATCCGGCAATCTTACCCATTACCTAAGTTGTTGCTGGCTATTTTGTGCGTGACCTCACTGATTGGATTTGGAATCTGGCGACAGGGCTGGTTGCAACCTAGTTTTGCGGTGGCGACCCGGTTTAAACAACGGGCGGTTCATGGTTTGATCCTGTTGGCGGCACCGATTGGTTTTTATCTGGGCGTAGATGCCTCCCTGGCCGACATCTCCCCCAATCGGTATCACAACGAACTGGCGAAAAATGGCATTTATTCCCTATTTTCAGCCTTTATCAACAATGAGTTGGAGTATGATCTCTTCTATCTCAAACGCGATGAGAAAGAGGTGTTTGCCAAAGTTCGCGAACGTCTGACCACACCCGATGCTCTCTTGGCTACCACCGATCCCCTGGATATCACCCGCGCCATCAGCAATCTTGGCCCTGAGAAACGACTCAATGTGATCTATTTAACCATTGAGTCCATGAGTGCCGATTTTATGGCATTATTTGGCAATACCGAGGGATTGACCCCGAATCTGGATCAATTGGCCAAGGAATCTCTGACCTTTACCAACCTTTATGCCACAGGGACACGCACGGATCGGGGTATGGAGAGTTTGGTGCTATCTCTCCCACCCACGCCGGGACGCAGCAAGGTGAAACGGGAAAATAATGAAGATCTCTTTTCATCCGGTTTTTTGTTTCAACAAAGAGGATATGATACTCAGTTCATTTATGGTGGATATGGCTATTTTGATAATATGAATTATTTCTTTAGTCATAACGGTTTTGGTGTCGTGGATCGCACCTATTTGGCGGCCAATGAGATCACCCATGAAAACGTTTGGGGGGTAGCGGATGAGGATCTGTTGCGGCGGGTCATTTTGGAGGCGGATCGTGCCTATGGGGAGGGCAAACCATTTTATCATTTTGTGATGACCACCTCCAATCATCGTCCTTTCACCTATCCCAGTGGACGCATTGATCTGCCGACTGGGAGTCGTCAGGGGGGGGTCAAATATACGGACTGGGCTTTTGGAGATTTTTTCAAGCGGGCCAAGGAGCGTCCTTGGTTTGATAATACACTGTTTGTGATCACAGGCGACCATTGTGCTGGCAGTGCGGGCAAAACCGACCTACCGGTTGAGCGGTATCACATTCCCTTGATGATTTACGCGCCCAAACAGATTGCGCCTCGCATGGAAGCGGCCTTGATCAGTCAGATTGACATCACGCCCACGGTCTTGGGTTTGTTGCAGTGGAGTTATTCATCACGATTTTTTGGTCAAGATATTTTCCGTTCTTTGCCGCAGTCACGACGGGCTTTCATTGGCACCTATCAGAAGCTTGGTTTGATCAGCGGGGATCGTCTGACCGTGTTGTTGCCGCAGCACAAGGCGAATTCGTATCGATTGGGCCAAAACAGTCAGATATTGCTCCCAGAGGTGGATGCTGAGGGTTTACAGGATGCGATTTCCTTTTATCAGAGTGCCAACATCATGCGCAAAAAGGGGTTGGATAAGAAACTCCCATGAAACTCAGTCGTTCGTTTTGGGTGGCATTGGTGAGTCTGTTGTTGGTTTTTTGGATAAGCGAAACCACGGAAGTAGATTTTTGGGTACAGGATCGTTTTTTTGATTTCAAGACGGGTCAATGGTTGATTTGGAAGGATGACGAGACGCTCCGATTGATTTTTTATTCTGGGGCAAAAGCGGTTATTGCATTATTTGGCGGTGGTTTATTTTTTTTATTGCTGGTGTCGTGGAAAAGAGGGATTTGGATTGCGCACCGGCAGTTTTTTTTATTGGTTTTATTATCGCTCATTGTTGTCCCCAGTTTGACGGCCTGGATCAAGAGTGTCAGCAATGTGCATTGTCCCTGGTCGATCACCCGTTACGGCGGGGAGGTTCCCAAGGTTGCGGTATTGGCCCCTTATCCTGCGGATTTCAAGTCTGAACGTCCTGGCAAGTGTTTCCCAGCCGGACACCCTTCTGGTGGTTTTGCCTTCATGATGTTGTTTCATGCCTTTCATTCCCGACGCGCCCGCATGGTTGGTTTATGGTTTGGGATCTCTTTGGGTTGGGTCATGGGGATTTATCAGATGCTTAAAGGTGCGCATTATTTTAGTCATGTCATAATCACGATGCTGCTTGCATGGGTGGTTATTGAAGTGATTAATTGGTTTGTTAATTATTTAAACTTACGCTATGATAAAAAATAGTCAAAACTATTAAAAAAAAGAGAGGGTCTGGGAGATTCATCTCCCAGGGTTTTGCCTTTGACTTTGTTTT
>JADFYY010000168.1 GCA_015232825.1 Magnetococcales bacterium | reverse complement strand
AGGCTGGCTAGGACGGTCCGCAGGGTGACGCGCGTCCCCTTTATGACCGGCACACCACCGCAGAGGTTCGGGTTGCAATCAATGCGCGTTATGTAGTCCATGGCATGGGTACTCTGGTGAAGGTTGGATACATAAAAAATCAGCCCAGCACTTTTTTGATGACTTCCAACAGTTGTTCCGGTTTGAAAGGCTTGACGATCCAACCGGTGGCACCAGCGGTTTTGCCTTCTTGTTTGCGGGTGGCCTGAGATTCGGTTGTCAACATGACAATGGGGACAAATTTATAGTTTGGCAGGGTCCGCAAGGCCGTAATCAAAGCGATGCCATCCATGTTGGGCATGTTTAAATCCGTGATGATCATATCCAAGGTATTGGCCTTGGCCTTGGCAAGCCCATCGACTCCATCAACAGCTTCCACCACGGTGAATCCCGCACCTTTGAGGGTCATTCCCACCATTTGACGGACGCTGGATGAGTCATCCACTGTCATGATTGTTTTGGCCATCTATGAGTACTCCTGTTCAAGGTCCGAATGTCTGATTAAAATAATTCAAAGCCGTCGTCTTCTGTTTCGACTTGGCAAGTGGTCTCTTCGGTCTCATCGGATACGCCTAACAGTGCGGCGTGGATCCGACGTTCGCTTTCCATGGTGTAAATGCTCCGTAAATTTTTGAAGTCATCCACCATATCGGCACAATCACCATCCAAAGTAGCGAGGATCGTGCCAGCTTTTCTGTGCAGAATTTCTTGAAGATTGCGGACAATCAGGATTGAGGATTCCTTGATGTCCGTATGAAAGGTGATGTCTGAGGTCAACAGCATGATCTGGTTGTAGGTGGCTTGGATTTCCGCGAGGGACTCTGAAAAAATGGTTCCCAGATCGGCATTGCTCATTTCGAGTCGGCGGATGGTCAGGGGGATGCGACGCAACATGACCCCGGCACTCATAATCTTGGGGGCCCCCTGTTCTGAGAATTCACTGTTGATGTTTTGAATGGATTCCGCTGCTTGAAGCAACTCCTCGCTTTTTTGAGTACCCTCCTCGCGGATTCGACGGGTCAGTTCTAGAATGGCTTCGGATAAGGTTTCTAGTCGTCCATTGCCTTTGGTGTTGACATCTTTGGTGAGTGTGGCCAGACGATGGGCGGTTTTTTCCATGGTTTCCATGGACTTGTGGGCCATGAAAAGCGTATTTTCCGTCTGAGAAAGGGTCTTGAGGATTTCTGACAGCAATGAGTCATCCAGAATGGGGAGTTTGAGCATGGCGTTGAGATGATAGCCCATTTCGGCGACATCTTGTTGAAAATCCATGCTGAATGTGCGGGCTGAGAAAATGGTTTTTTTCTGCGCCTCGGCCAAATCCGAAATCGTTGTCAAGTGTTGGTGCATGGTCTGTATGGCTGCGACTAAATCCGCGACGGTCTCTTCGAGTTGGTCAATGGAGATGCGCACGGCCATGGCAAACCAGCGTAATGCCTTGGGGTCATTTTGTTGGCTATCCGTCAGTTTGGCGCGGGCTTGGCGCACAGCCTCGGCAATATGCCCAAGCCGCTGGGAGCTGATGTCGTCATATTGCATGGTTTGCATCATGGCGAATAACACCCCATTATTGGCTTCGGCATGACCTTCGATGTTTTGACAGGCTTGATCGATCTCCGCAATGGAGGTGGACAGGCGGCCTAATACAGTTTTGGTTTGGTTTTTCAACACTTTGAGTCGATGTTGTGATAGATCCATGTCAGCGGCCATTTTGCGGGCCAACTGCAACATTTGGGCTGTGGCGTCTCGCAGGGAGGCAATCAGGTCTTGGATCAATGGCCGGACTTGGCGCATCAGGCTATCGATGATGGCGCATTGAGTTTGACGTTCCAAGGCGTCACTGCCTTGGTTGAGAATTTGGTCGGCCATGAGGGGCAAAAAGGTATCTTGCTCCAAGGTGAGTGCCCATAAAATCAGCTCGTCAGTGGTTTTGATGAACTGATGGGTTTGCTCTAGTAGAGTGGTTAATCGCTTTATGGCCGTTTCCACCTCGCGATAGATCCGGGTGAGTTCCTGCTGCATCGGGGTCAATCCCAGTGATTTGCCTTTGACCATATGACGCTCCCGGATCGTGGAAGCCCGGCTGGCACTGGAGGCAAAACTGGCAGAAAATCCGCCCATGTGATCCACAATGGCATGAAACCCGGTGGTGCAAAGCACGGGCATTTTTTCCAATGTGGTGGTGATTTTGGTTAGTTGCGACAAAGAATTCAATGCGGGTGTGGACTCGGTCATGACAAAACTCCTCGAAGCGACTGGGATCCTTAGAAACCTATGGTTGAGATGCCAGGGAGGCTTTTTCGATTTGATCCAGAATGGCGACGGCAATTTTATTGGGTTGGAATTTGGGGATAAAATCGTTCGCGCCCATTTGTGCGGCCTTGTCCTGGTTGGACTTGTTGCTTAATGAGCTGTGCAGGGCTAGATAAATGTGAGCCAGTTTGGGGTTTTGTTTGACCTTGCGGGCAAAGGTGAAGCCATCCATGATGGGCATTTCGATGTCGGAAAAGATGAGGTTGTATGGATAGTTATTCTTGTTGGAAGTGCTTTCTAGTTCATCGAGTGCCTTGTCTGCGGCGTCGAACAGGGTGTGACGTAGCCCTATTTGTTTGAAAGCAGAGGCCATGAGCATGCGCGCGGCATTGGAGTCATCCACCGCTAGGATGTGATAATTTTCGATTTTTAGCCTTTTGGCCCGTTCTGTGATCTCTTCGGAGATTTCGTTCTCAATGCCGATAATGTCCATCAAAACCTTTTCCACATCCAGAATTTGGATGGTGCGGTCATTGTCATGGGTGATGGCCGTAAGATAGCTTGAGTCATAAAGAGAGCCATCTGGACGGATGATGTCACTCCAGCTTTTTTGAATCAGTCGGTCGGGTTCACTGACCAAAAATCCCTGAATGGAGGTGCTGTATTCGCAGACTAAGACATAACTCACGCGCTCCCGGAAAGGCATAGGTTCCAATCCCAAGGCTTCGGATAGGTCGAGCAGATTGATGGCATGTCCGCGAAAATCGATGGTGCCTTTGATGGCCGGGTGGGATTGGGGGATGCGGACTACCGTTTTGGGGCATTCTAAGATTTCGATGATCTTGAAGACGTTTAAGCCGTAGAGTTGACCGTCTGTCAGAAGAAAGGTCAGCATTTCCATTTCATTGCTGAAGGCGAGATTGGCCCGTTTGTTGACATCCGCCATAAAGTTGTTATCTGACACGGTGGTTCTCCTTGTTGTGATAAAAAGGTTTTTGCGGCTTATTGAGGCATCCGGTAGATCGTGGGAGCCGTCTGGACAACAGGCACTTTCAGGTTGTTCAGGGTTTCTGAATGACCCACAAAGAGATAACCACCCGGCGAAAGGTAACGACAAAACTTATTGATTAGTATTTCCTGGGTGGGACGGTCAAAATAGATGATCACGTTGCGGCAAAAGATGACATCCATCCGTTCCCGCAAGCCGAAATCGGCATCCATGAAGTTCAGACGGCGGAAATTCACCATGGAACGGATTTCTGGGGAGATGCGTACTAGCCGTTTATTGGGATCTTTGCTTTTAAGCAGGTATTTCCGTTTTAGTCCCAGGGGAATGGGGGCGACTTTCTCCATATCATAGACGGCGTCAGACGCAGAGCGCAGCACACGACTAGAGATATCGGTGGCCAGAATCCGTGCGCGAAAATTGATCCCAGGATAGTGCTGGGCAAACTCCTTGAGAACCATGGAGAGGGTATAGGGTTCTTCTCCAGTGGAACAACCGGCACTCCAGACCATCAGTTCACGACGGACCCCGGCACCAGAGGTTTTGATGAGTTCAGGTAGGGCGGTTTGGGCTAGGAATTCAAAGTGGGTCGGTTCGCGGAAGAAATCAGTTTTGTTGGTGGTCACGATGTCGATGAATTGAATCAACTCTTCGCCCGATTGATCGGGATCCAACACCCAGTCGATGTATTCCTTGAAAGAGTGCATGCCAACGAGACGCAAACGCTTTTGAATTCTGGCCGTCAGCATGGTTTTTTTGCTTGGCGGCATCATGATGCCGCATTGGGAATAGATGAATTCACTCAGGCGTTTGAAGTCTTGATCGGAGATGCCAGAGTGGTGATCTTTTTCATTAGAGAAAGAGGGGTTCATGTACTGTGTTCCTTTTGGTCAACAGCATGCAGCAATTTAGGTTTCATGGGGATCAATCCTGACACAGACGCAAGACTTCATCGGCGATTTTATCCAATGGCTTGATGATATCGACTCCGCCGTGTTTGATGGCCTCTTTGGGCATGCCGAACACCACACAGGAGTTTTCGTCTTGGGCGATGTTTTTGGCTCCCGCAGTTTTCATTTCCATCATGCCTCTGGCTCCATCATCACCCATGCCGGTCATGATGACGCCAACGACGTTTTTCCCACCATAGCGGGCCGCAGAGCGAAACAGCACATCTACCGAAGGGCGATGACGGCTGACTAAAGGGCCATCCTTGACCTCCACAAAATATCGCGCCCCACTCCGTTTGAGCAGGGTGTGTTTGTTGCCCGGTGCAATCAATGCCCGTCCGCGTACCACAGTATCGTTGTCTGCGGCCTCTTTGACCGTAATCTGACAGAGGGTGTTGAGACGTTCGGCAAAGGCGCGTGTGAAGTTTTCCGGCATATGTTGCACGATGACAATCCCAGGCGCGTCTGCAGGTAAGGCCTCTAAAAAGACTCGCAAGGCCTCGGTTCCACCCGTGGAGGCTCCCACAATGATCACTTTTTCTGTGGTTTGGCTCATGGCGCGTGAATTGGGGTCGATGGGAGGCAGCATGGCATCGGCTGTCAATTTTGGGGAGACCTTGGGCGCGGATGCTATGCCGGGTTTGATCTGTGGACGATTTCTTACATTGGTAGAGGCTGCCGCTTTGACCGCATCACAGATGTGGATGCGGGACTCTTCTAGGAACTGTTTGGTGCCCATCTTGGGTTTGGTGATAATCTCGACCGCACCGTACTCCAAGGCACGCAAGGCGGTTTCTGTTCCGGCCCCGGTGAGAGAGGAGCACATAACCACGGGAATGGGGTGCTGAGTCATGATTTTTTTTAAAAAAGTGATACCGTCCATTCGAGGCATTTCAACGTCCAGGGTGATGACATCTGGAACCAAGGTCTTGATGCGCTCGGCGGCGACAAAGGGATCTTGTGCGTGACCGATTACTTTGATTAATGGATCCGATTCCAGAATGGAGGACAGGGTTTGACGTACAACTGCCGAGTCGTCCACGATCAGGACTGTGATTTGCTTTTGATTGTCTATCATAATTAATGACACCTAAGAATATTGTGGAAACCATAACAGTATGCATTGAATGGCTCATGACGTCAATATGGTGATTTAACAAAAAAATAGCCCATTTAAATTTGTGGCGGATGGGGCGTTGAAAGTTTGCAAAAAGAGTTGCTATCGCTGGGGTGGCAAGAGAT
>JADFYY010000167.1 GCA_015232825.1 Magnetococcales bacterium | reverse complement strand
TGAAATCCGGTTGTTGCTTATTATGCCCCTTTAACGCACTCTCCAGATCCACAGCAAAACGCATGGCAACCGGCGTAGAACTCGCATTCATAGCGATAAAATAACCATCCCCGGTACTCTGCCATACGAAAACACGGCGAGGATCCTGATAACCGGTAAACTGCTTGAATACCCGAAATAAAACATCATCAAGATACCCAAGACTCGCCCGTTGTTCCGGGACATTCCTCAGCAAAGAAAACCCACGCATATCAATCGAAACGATAGGGATATCTTTTACATTGTCAGACATGGGGTATCACCTCTGGCCAAGGAACGAAAAATGACAACAAACCAAACAATCGTTACTGCGGCGGATAGAGATGAAAGGCCAATCCATAGACCACAAGGCCAGAAATGGAGACAAAGAGCCAGACTGGTAAGGCATATCGGGCGATACGCCGATGGGGTTCAAAGGGGGTAAAGCCGGGAATCTGCCAAGGGGCACGCCGCACGGCCAGGAAAATCAAGGGCAAGGAGACCACCGCCATCACGACATGGGCAATCAAAATGGTGAAATAAACAGGCCGGATCAGACCAACACCCGCAAACTTCACATTTCCGATTGCCGCGTGATACACCAAATACGAAACCAAAAAAAACGCCGACACCACCAAGGCCCCCACCATCCGTTTTTGATGGGTCTCCCGGTCGCGGCGACGAATCGCCCGGATACCTGAAATCAACAAGGCCGCAGAGGTCAAATTCAATGCGGCTTGCAGATGTGGCAAAATCGGGATCAATTCCATGCTGACCGCCCCATTCCAGTACGCAAATGATAATGGATGAACATCGCCACCGTAAACACCACCATGGCCCACACCTGATGAGCCCAAGCCAGATTGATCGGCATCTGCAACAACAACGTGGCAATGCCCAATGATACCTGAACCATCACCGCCAACAGCAACAGATGGAGAGCCAAACGGACCCGTGTTGGTGGTTCCACACGCCGGGCCGCGAGCCAATAGACCACAACCGAAAAAAAGGTAAGCGTTGCCATAAAACGATGGTCCCATTGAATGGCCGCGACATTCTCAAAAAAATTCAGCCATGCGGGTTCCAACTCCCAATAGGCATCTGGAAACCACTGGCCATCCATGAGCGGAAAAGTGCTGAAGCTGTATCCGGCCTTGGAACCGGCCACAAATCCACCACTTAACACCGTCACCGAAACCAAAACAATGACTACCAGAGAGAGCAAACGCAAACCGTCCGGTGGCTGACCAGTAGGCCGTCCCTCGTCACCGATAAAAAGATCCAAAGCCGTCCAGAGCATCAAACCATATAAAAGAAAGGCCAACCCCAAATGCATGGTCAAACGATAGGGGCTGACATGAGGATCATTGACCAACCCGCTTTTCACCATGAGCCATCCCATTAAACCCTGCAAACCACCGAGCAAAAAGTAAAATCCCAACCGAATCGCCAGAGGTTTGTCGAGCTTGCGCAACAACAGAAAAAAAACAAACGGCAGAAAAAAAACCACCCCCACCAGACGCCCCAACAGGCGATGGAGATATTCCAACCAAAAGATCTGCTTAAAACCTTCCAGATTCATGTCAGAATTGATGTGACGAAATTCCGGCGAAAGCTGATATTTGGCAAACAACGTCTCCCAAGCAGCCTGATCCATCGGCGGCAGAATGCCAATAAGCGGTTGCCACTCCACAATGGAAAGGCCAGAACCTGTCAACCGGGTGATTCCACCCAATGCCAACATAGCATAGACCAAAGCACAACAGATAAACAACCACAAACCAACATACCGTTGATCTTGACGACTCATACCCTTCTCTCCCACTTACGAACGATATCCCAAACAGACAGCCTTAACGGCCTGTCTGCCCCAGATCACAACGCCCCACCGAATCCGCACGACAACGCGCCCCGCTAAACCAATACGCCCCAGACAACTGCGCCCCACTCCAATCAACTCCAGTCAGATTGGCACCAAACAGCACGGCCTCTCTCAAATCTGCTCCGGCCAGCCGGGCATTTTTCAAAAACGCCCCTTCCAGCGAGGCATGCCGCAAGTCTGCATCACGCAAATCCGCCCCTTCCAGATTGACCTGTTGCAAATTGGCCCAACGCAAATCCGCTCCCTTGAAAACACTGCCCAATAAATTGCTGGCGATCATCTGCGCCTTCTGCAAATTGGCTTGACTAAAATCCACCTTTTGTAAACTAGACTTATAAAACTTTGCGCCTTGCAAATTGGCCTCACGCAAATCAGCACCATCGAGTTGTCCCCCTTGCAGCATGGCAGCTTGCAACTCAGCCCGACGCAGATCAACCCCCTTCAAATCGCACTTGACACAACGCCCACTCTTGAGCAATCCCTCCCGCACCACATCATCGAGTGCATAAGAGACAACCGGCAACAAACACGCCAACACCACAAAAACCACTCTCACTGACACGTCCCCTTAGACTCAGGCAAACATTTCCGGCCATCACTCCAGATGGCGTTGCCAAGCAGGGTATTGGTCAAGACGGCCCGTTCCAAATTGGCCCCTTTCAGATTGCTGGAACGCAAATCCGCTCCAGTGAGATTGACCCCTTTGAGAAAGGCATTGGAAAAATCGGCCTCTCCAGCCTGCACACCCGCCATGTTGGCCCCATAAACATAGGCCTTGACCAGATTGGCACGAGTCAAGTTGACCTGCCGCAAATCCGCCCCGGTGAGATCTGCACGACTTAAATCTGCCCCACTCAAGTCGGCATGCTCCAGATTGGTCCAGACCAGACGACTCCCAACGAGCTTGACCCCCTGCATCTGGCATTTATACAAAATCGCCCCGCTCAGATCGAACCCGGTCATATCGGCCTGTTGCCAGTCGGTATATTGAAAATCACATTTCAAACATTTTTTCTCTGTTTGCAAACGGGCCCGCAGTTCTGGATTCTCGGCCTGCAACACCCCCGGCATCCCGCACAGAATCACCCAAAACAGGTAAAAAAAACGTTTCATGATGTTAATGCACCCTTGAATGGTTAAGAAATGGATTTTTGCAGGGTTTCATCGGGAAACCAAGTCAGACTTTCCCGATAACGCACCACATCGCCAATAACGATCACTGCTGGCGGAAGCACCCCCAACACTTCGACATCCTGCACAATCTCCCCCAGGGTGGTCACCAACGTTTGCTGTCTGGGCGTCGTGGCCCAACGGATGACGGCCACAGGGGTATCTGCTGTGCGACCGGCTGCCATCAAACGTTCCACCACTTGAGCAAGGTTTTGAATGGCCATATACAAAACCAGCACAGGAAAAGCCTTGGCCACCGCTTCCCAATCGATGCGAGAAGAGGTGGAACCATCTAGAAAAGAAGAATTTTCGGCAGATTCATGGCCCGTTAAAAAGGCCACGTTGGCATTGACATCCCGATGGGTGACAGGAATTCCAGCATAAGCCGGTCCAGCCACGCCAGAGGTCAAGCCAGGGATGACGCGAAAGGGGATGGCTTCCGACACCAACCGTTCGGCCTCTTCGCCGCCGCGCCCAAAGACGAACGGATCCCCCCCCTTCAGACGGACCACCCGACGTCCAGCCTTGGCCAGTTGCACCAGCGTTTCGCTGATATCGGCCTGACACGAAGAGGGACTTCCTCCCCGTTTGCCCGCATGGATCCGCTCACAAGAAGCGGGAATGAGGGCTAGAATCTCTGGCGAGACTAAAGCATCGTGGACCACCACATCGGCGATTTGCAGAGCCTTGTAAGCGGCAATGGTCAATAGATCTGGGTCGCCTGGACCCGCACCGACAAGCAACACCATGCCGGGTAAAGGAAATGCGACCTCTTGATTAATCGGCATATCAGTGACTTGTCCCTGCTGAACGATTGATTTTATTGGAAACATTATATTTTCCCGACGGTTTTTTCATGGGAATCCGTTTAACCTCCTCCAGAGTTTTGCCATCATACACCACTACGGCCCCGTCCATCTCCCAAATACTCAACAAGGCATAACGACCATCCTTGGTAAACTCCACATGGGCCGAGGTCTTGCCAGGGGCAGGACGCAATGTCTTGACGATCTCTAAGGTAGCCTTGTCGATCACGTGGACTGCGTCCTTGTCAGGACCGAAAAAGACATCAACCCAGGCATAAGGGGTATTTTCATGACTGCGCATAAAAAATCCCGGCCCCATGGTCTTGATGCGCTTGATGGTTTTCCACGTTTTCAAGTCCACAATGGTGACCTCTCCCTCTTTCAAATTGGGACTGGCCATCACCACGGTATCTTTATAAGGCCAAGTGATGCCAGACGCCAGATGGGGCATGCCAGCAATATCGATTTCTGCGATTTTGCGCCCCACATTAAGATTCACCACCCGCCCAGAAAGGCCAGAGCGAGAGGCCCCAATGAGATGGTGATAGGCCTGATCAAAAAAGAAATCATCCAAAATGGTATCCAGCTCAATATGACGAATGGGAAACGGGCCTTTGGCCACAGGCAGATCCTCGCCCGATGCAGGCTGAAAATCGTGAACCGTAGCGGTATAAATCGGCTTGGCTTGGTCGTTATAGGGAATCTCCCAAATTTCCGCCAGATCCTTGAAGCCAACCACAAAGGTATGACGGGGCGGGGCGGCATACACCGCACTAGGCAGCGCAGACTCCCCTTTTTTATTGACGGTTTGGATGATTTTGACCAATGAAAGATCTTTGGCATCCAACACCACCAGATTGCGCGGTAAGGCATTGGCCACCATCACAAAACGTCCGTCACCAGAGACCGCCATGTTACGGGTATTGATGCCAACACGGATTTCCGAGGTCATTTGCAAGGTGTAGAGATCAAACTGACTGATCCACCCATCGCGGGAAGCCATATAGGCAAAGCGTCCATCTGGGGAGTACTTGATCCCGCCATGTACGGCAAACCGCGAGGGAAAACGGTGCAGCGGTTCCAAACGGTCACCATCGAGTACGGTGATATGGTGATCACCCAACTCGACAACCATAAACAGGTTCATAATATCCGCCGCATGTAGCGGTTTTTTAGACAAGCTATCCAGCGGGTGATGGACGATGTAGCTCTCCTTAATCGCCCCTTCGCTCCAATTAGGTGGCGTAGACAAAGGGGTATAAATCAAAGTCACTAGGGATTGAATCTCTTCTGGGGAGAGGTGTTGCTCGAAGGGGGGCATCTGGGTCGCGGGACGTCCCTTAGCAATCACCTCGGCGGCCTCTTTTTTGGAAAATCGGGCGAGAGATTCCGCCATCAAAGCTGGACCCATGGCTCCCACACGGTCGGGATGATGACACTGAGCGCAATGGAGTTGATAGAGTTCAGAAGCCCCTCGCGTCTCAATCGCATGCGCTAGAGGAACTAGGGAGAACAGCAGAAAAAAAACGACAGGCAAAACAACCCGAAAACAGTTCATCGAATCCATTCTCCATGTAAACGATTTCCCGGCCATTCCTGGGGAGGCGGTGAACCGCCTCCCCAGACCCCTCCACCCTTTTTTTTTAATAAT
>JADFYY010000166.1 GCA_015232825.1 Magnetococcales bacterium | reverse complement strand
TATTATTGGGTTATCAGAATTATTTTTGCGGACTGAACTTTCAAGAAAACAAAGAGATTATATTAATAAAATTGAGATATCAGCAAAAGCATTGTTAGGAATTATCAATGATATTCTAGATTTCTCCAAAATTGAAGCCGGTAAATTGGGTCTAGATGAGGTCGATTTCGATCTGACTTACACTCTTAATACCCTGGATGTGATGTTTGGTGAGTTGGCGCGCAAGAAACAATTATCTTTTGAGACTCGGATTGCACCGGATGTTTTGCGTAGGGTACGGGGTGACCCCCATCGCTTGAATCAAGTTTTGACCAATCTGTTAGGTAACGCCATCAAGTTTACGGAGGCAGGGGGTGTCGAGTTGGAGGTGGATATGGCATTGCGAGGCGAGGGGTCTTGGCTTCAGTTTCATGTCAAGGACACGGGACTTGGCATGCATGAAGATCAAATTGCCTATTTGTTTCAGCCATTCACACAGGCGGATAGTAGTACAACACGCCGGTTTGGTGGTACGGGATTGGGTTTGTCCATTACCAAAAAGTTGATTGAACTTATGGGTGGGACGATTCAGGTGAGCAGCCAATTGGGTCAAGGGAGTGATTTTCATTTTGTGTTGCCCTTTGGTCAAGCAGCCTGTCCGTCAGAGATTTTGGAGATTCAACCTGTCAGGACAACTTATAAAATGGTTGAAAATGCCAAAATCTTGTTGGTGGAAGATGATCCACTCAATCAGGTCGTGTTGAAAGGTATGTTCAGACACTTTGGCACTGAGATCGTATTGGCCACCAATGGTCAGGAGGCATTGGATCTCTTGGTGGAAAATCATTTTGATATCGTCTTTATGGATTGCCACATGCCCATCATGGATGGGCTGATGGCTTGTCGGTTATGGCGTGAAAGGGAAGCGAGCAGACAGCTTCATTCTGTCCCGGTGATTGCCCTGACTGCGTTGGCCATGACCAGTGACCGAGAGGCTTGCTTGCAGGCCGGGATGACCGATTTTCTTTCCAAGCCGATTTCGTTGCAGCAACTCGAAGAGGTGCTGCAACGTTGGTTGTATGTTTAATGGCTTTTTCCATACAGCGCAAACCACAGAGTTCCAATTAAGCCAAAGGCACTGGCGGACAAAAGGTTGACCTCCGGTCCCAATTGCCACAGCAAAGCCCCACTGAAGGCCCCAATCGAGACAAAAACATCCCGTACCAGATAATAGGCCCCAAAGGCGGCAGCACGGTGGTCGGGTGGGGCGAGGTCAAGGATTAATGCCTTGCGGGCCGGTTCGCCGAACTCTTTTAGACCACGCATGATGAAGGCCAAGACCAACCAGGAAAAAGAGTCGGATGCTAGCAGCACAAGGGGAAAAAAGGTAAAAAATAGAAAAGTGATCACCACGAAGGGTTTTTTTTCGGCGCGATCCGCCATCCAGGCCACTGGGAGATAGATCAATACTGCCGTTGTCATCTCGATGGTGGTGAGCAGTCCGAATTCGACTGCGGTGACTGGGTTGGCAATGCTTTTCATGCACCAAATCACCACAAAGGCATAGGGAATCTGTTCGCAAAAGCGGACCAGGATGTCTGAAACCAGCAGACGCCGCATGGAAGGGGTGAGCAAGGCCAGGAGTTTTTGTATGGAGTTGGGCGGGAGATCTTTTTTGGCGGGTCGATCATCAGGAATCAGTCGTTGCTGGGCAAACAGACCGATCAATGCCAAGCATAAGGCAATGGTAAAAGAAAACCGAATGCCAGCAACCTCTCCGAGTTGATCGATGCACACCCCGCCAATCAGGGGGCCTAATGCCATGGGAATCCGTTTGACCAGTGAGTGCATGGTGACGCCCATGGTCCGCTTATTGGACGGCAAGACCTTGGCAATCAATCCCATGCTGGCCGGGAGCGACAATGCGCTCCAGGCCAGAAACAGAATCGCACCAATCAAAACAGCCTCCCAGCGCGGAACAAAAATCACCAACAGGTATCCCGCCATGGCTGTCAGATTGATATAGAGCAAACTGCGACGAATGCCGAACCGTTCTGCCAGATACCCTCCCGGCAGGGAGTAAAGCGCGGAAAGCAGGTTGTCCATGGCCCCCAGCAGACCGATCACCAGGGGACCGCCGCCCAATGCCAATAAGTAAATAGGCAGAAAACGTTCGGCCAATCGCTCGCCCATTCCGACCAGAATCACCAGGAGCAATAGCCCGGTGGTTTCGCGCCGGATGGCCAGAAAGTCCAACAGTCGCATTGTGTTGTTCATGATGAGTTTTTAGCCTTCTTTGGCAACATCCAATGCGCACCAAGCGTACAGGGCATCGTACAGATCAAATTGACGTTCGATATTCTCACGATCATCCGGGAAGCGCAATCCGTAGCCAGTTGCCAAGGCCTCCAAACCACGAGCCAAAGGATCCAGATCATAACGGCGGGTGTCGGCCCCGTTGACCACTTTGGCCAAACGTAGCAAGGGTTTATCCGTGAGTTGAAAGGCGCGAATCAAGACATCGAAGGTGCATAAATCGCCATCATGGTCATAGGTGGCCCCAGGCGCGTCATAGGAGATGGCCTCCTCGCGTGCGGCGACCTTCAATACTTGACTCTTGGGGACGAACATAAATTCGGGTTCGGAATCGATAAACCGGGCAATCAGCCAGGGACAGGCAACCCGGTCAACGTGAACGTGGGAACGAGTGATCCATTTCATGATTGTTTCTCCGTAAGGCAACCAAAATAAGCGAGATTTTCTTGGGTAATTTTTTGCATGTCTTCAAGCAGGTGGTTAAAGCGGGACTCCACGTCATCTTGCAAATGGTGAAGATACTCTCGCGCCCCTTCCGCGCCAAACCGTTCTGTCCACATGTTGGCGGTCTCTAGGATCTTTCCTAGGTCGTGGCGTTCCTTCTTTTTGCTGGGTTCGTCGATCCAGTTGTGGATCTCGTGGTAATCTTTTCCGGTTCTGGCCAAACTTTTTTGGTAATGAATCTCTAAACTGGGCATCCTGTTCTCCTTTTTTTGTAACGGGTGAAAAATTCAACCGACCCCATACGCATGGATCAATCCGATCACCATGCAGACGCCGATGACGCGTAAGATATCTTGTTTAAAGCGAAACAAAGCGATAAAGGCTCCTGCGGTGATCACGGCCTGCAACCAAGCAAAATCACCGGCAAAAGGTGAGACTTCTGTGGCATTGGGCCACAAGACATGCCAAAAGAAGAATAGGGCCAGATTGACAATCACACCCACCACAGCAGCGGTAATGGCGGTCAGTGGAGCGGTGAATTTAAGATCCCCATGAGTGGATTCGATCAACGGGGCCCCGGCCAGAATGAACAGATACGAGGGAAGAAAGGTGAAAAAGGTGGCCACTACAGCCCCGGCCATGCCAGCCAGCAGCAAGGCATCAGGGCCGAACAGTGCCTTGGTCCAGCCGCCGACAAATCCCACAAAAGCCACCACCATGATCAAAGGACCGGGTGTGGTTTCGCCCAAGGCTAGACCATCGACCATTTGCGCCCCAGTGAGCCAGCCAAAGGTCTCCACGCCACCTTGATAAACATAGGGCAAGACCGCATAAGCCCCGCCAAAGGTGACCATGGCCGCTTTGCTGAAAAAAATACCCATTTCATGTAGTGTCGGGTTGGAAAGAGTGGCCATGACCACGCCCCAGGTTGCCAGAAAGATCATCAGCATGAGTATCAGGCGCGTGACCTTGAATTGAACATGATCGGGTTTTGGGGTGTCATGATCCAGCAGGGCTGGGCCATAATCCTTGCCTGAACTGCCGTGTCCGCCACTGGCTTGGAAATAGTGCGGGGCTATGCGACTGCCGACATAACCCAGCAGGCCTGCCGTCAGGACGATGTAGGGGAAAGGGAGGTGCAAGAAAAAAATCGCTAGAAATGACCCAGCAGCAAAGCACCATAAAAGCCAATTTTTCAGGGCGCGTGAGCCGATGCGCCAGGCCGCGAACAAGACAATGGCCACTACCGCCGGTTTGATGCCAGCAAAGATCCCTTGTACCCAGGTCAGGTTTCCCAGAGCGATATAGAGATAGGTCAATGCGATGAGAATGGCCAGTGAGGGCAACACAAAGAGGGTTCCGGCTACGATTCCTCCCCAGGTGCGATGTAACAGCCAGCCAATGTAAATGGTCAGCTGTTGCGCTTCAGGTCCAGGGAGCAGCATGCAGAAATTCAAGGCGTGCAAAAATCGTTGTTCAGAGATCCAACGACGCTTTTCCACCAGTTCTTGATGCATGAGGGCAATCTGTCCAGCTGGACCGCCAAAGCTGATAAAACCGAGCTTCAACCAATAGAAAAAGGCCTCCCAAAACGAGGGGTGGGGTGGGCGTGGCAATGGATTATTCATCGGGGGTGTCCCTAGTAGAGAAAAATTGATAGAAATCATCGAGGATAGGTTGGCAGGCCGCCAACAAGGCATCATCATCTTGAATGCGAGACTTCATCCCTTGGAGCAGGGCGTTCAAGCCAGCGGCTTCTGGGGTGGCCCCGCCGACATCGAGTGTATGAATCATGCCTCCCATGGCCAGCAAGGCCGAGTTTTGTTCTAGGTCAAATTCGGCCAATAGGGTCTCAAAGGTGATCCGTTGGCCGACGTGTGAAAAGTGGGCACCATCAAAATCAAAACCAACCGCCTCAAAAGGAGGCTCTTGTCCAGGTGAAAGCCAGACAAACTGGGCGTTGGGATCGATAAAACGGTGAATCAGCCATGCGGATGCCAGTCGGTCCACCCACAAATTGGCGCGGGTGACCCACAGCCGATTTTGGAATTGAGCAAGAGCGCGTTTTTGGATGGTCCCCGCCGAGGTTGAGGGTTCGTTCGGATCGAGTCGTTTGACCAATTGGGCTTCCAGTATGGTCAACGTTTCTTGGGTGGTGGCTTGAATTTCGTTTGGAAAAAAATCAATGGCCAAAATTTCTGCAAAACGTCGCTGTAAACCACGCAAGGTTTTTTTCAGCAGGGCTGGGTTATCGCGTTCCAGATCGAGTTGCTTGGCATTGTTTTGCAGGGTAATGTAATCATCGCTACGGTCGAACAGTGCGCGAAATCCATCGTGTTGTGAGGGTGTAAGCGGCAGGATTCCAACCACTTCAGCCATGCCGCCGGTAGCCTGAATCCCTTTGGCTACTTCTATGAGGGGTTGATTTTGTTTGGCTTCAGTTGGCAGCAGATAAACGCCATCACGACAAATCGCGCCACCCATGGCTTTGAGTGCCCGCCAAGCCCGCATCCGTTCCGTGGCGTTGCGGGCGGGGAGGCTGAAGATGAGGGCCAGAAAAGGGGGTGTGTCCAAGGGCATGTCCGATCACTCCAAGAAAATTTACTTGTAATGATATTTACAGCATTGTAGAGATCATTGCAAGTAAAATTTGTCGTTGGAGATTCCACCACTTCATGTCGTTTGATGCCGATAAATCAGTATGCATTTATTAAAGCAATATTAACACATAGTTAATAACCTAATAAATTTTATTTTTAATTAAAGTGTATCTAATTGATTTGTAAATCATATTCAATATTATTTTTGACTTTCTCAAGCAAAAGAACAGCATTTTGTGAATATTTGTGAGTTATTGATTTTGAACCTG
>JADFYY010000165.1 GCA_015232825.1 Magnetococcales bacterium | reverse complement strand
TGACCCGCCTCGATCTTGGAGAGGTCCAGAATGTCATTGATCAGACTAAGCAATCCATCGCAGGCTTGATTGATCGTGGCGACGTATTCATGTTGACGTTCGTCAAGTTGTGAATCGGCCAGACTCTTGCAGCACTGGCAGCAGGGCATCCTTAAGGGAGAAAACGAACATTGCCGTTTCTGTGGGCGTGAACCCTTGCTTGGCGCGCGATGCGCTGATGTTTTGCAGGAGTTTCAATTATTTTTTCTTTATTGTTTTTTAGTGTTTGATGCAGATTTGTCGAAAATTTTTGATATTGTGATATGATCATCTGAGTTCTCCAGGGTGAGCATGACAAGGTCAAAGCTTTTGAAGAATCAATTAGCCATCCTCGCTGGAACTCGCAAGAGGAGACAGAATTTTTATGCTTTCGTGTAAACCTTCTTGCCGCGCGACCAAAATCCCAGCAAGCATTAACCAAACGTCCCAATCTGTGTCATGCCATCCACGGCATCAGAAAAACAAACTCGATTCTTTCCTGTTTTTTTGGCTCGATACATACGTGAATCTGCGAGAGCAATCATGGATGAAAGGGTCTCAGAGCGGTCGGTAAGAAGCTCTGCAACCCCTACACTGGCGGTTAACGGTGAACCATCAGGCCTGCTTCCCAACGCTTGTGGATGGCAAATACGCCGTATTAACTCCATAGTATTGCCGTTCTCAGTAAGCGGCAACACTACGATAAATTCCTCTCCCCCCCACCGCACAATCACATCAATTTTTCTTGTCAGCCGTTGCAACGAAGCCGCAATGGTGCAAAGTGCCTTATCTCCTGCATCATGCCCGTACTGGTCGTTGATGCTCTTAAAATTATCAACATCAATGAACAGGAGCATCATCGAGGTATTATTCCGTTTAGCTAGAAGAAAATAACGTTCCATCAAATCGTGGCCTGCAGCACGATTACAGGCCAAGGTCAAAGCATCTCTCGATGTCTTCGCTATGATCTCTGACCAAAAATGTAATTGGCTCATGGCTGCGAGAATGGCCACCCCGGCAATGATGGCCATCAACCACAAGATGCCGAAATTGCCAGGTTGGCTTTGAAATGTTAAATTGAAATGACCTGTGATCATCTCAGCCATAATTCCAGGAATCGACAGAAAGAATCCTTCGAGCGCGGTTAAGGGAAAAATACTGATACCAGCTGCCATGACAAATGGCAAAAATGCATATCCGGTCGTCAGATCAGCGGCAAATCCGCTCATGGCGGGAGGGTTGTCTAGGAAAAGTCTGCTCGTAAAGAGGAAAAAACCGGTTGGAATCAGAAACAGCAAGGCTGCAGCCAGATAGGCCTTGCTCATTTGCTCGGTCTTCTTGAATGAAATGGCCAGGACGGTAAAGGCAATGGTCACTGCAATTCTGCCTAGGGCGATGTGCCATGCCAGAGAAACAGGAAAAAAGAAAAAATCGACTAGGATCCAAACCGGGGTCAACAGGGCAAACAACCCAGCTAACAGACGAACTCTAGAAATAATAATACGCGCCCGATGCCCAGCCATGGCAAATGGCTGTTTCCATGGCCAGAAAAGACTCCATAAGTCAGTGGTCAGTCCTCCCATAATCTGTGTAAAATGATGCACAAGAAACGCATGTAGCCATTTTTGGCCCCCTATCAGTTGCTGCTTCTGGCGTGCACGGATAAATTGTCCTAAAGGCACATCATAATCCGAAGTGTGACGCTCGAGCCACTCCTTGATGAACAGGCCGACTAGGGTTCCCCGGCGTGAACCGTCCTGCTCCCTAAACAGAGCTTGGGTCAATCCAGAAAATTCTTGCTGAAATTGGCGATGTTCTTCGACATGCGCGGCCATGTCCGGATAGACCACCTCTGCCATCCATTGTTCTTCCAATAAAAAATGGCTCATAGCCAACGACTGTAATTCATCCAGGAGCGATTGGATCAGCGGACTCGGTGCCAAGCGGATGCACTGTACTCGCACGGATTCAAGAGCGTTCACGATTTTTTGATGCATAGTATCGATTTCTGCCACGCCGGTTCTCAGGTGAATAGCCAACGGGTTTTGGTTCATTGGGACAGTTATCCTCGATTTCGGATTGTCAGCTTTGGAAGCCTGCAAAAAACTTTAACCCCTCTCAATGCTTGCTATAATCACTGGCCATGGAAACTATTTCCCCACAAGGTCTGTTTATTCACACGTCCGACCCCGGCTAGTTGGAAAGTTTCATCATCGGGGGTGCCGCCAGTCGCGGCATCTCCGTTACTGGTAGCTTCCAAGTGAGTCGCCCCCAATAACGCACACCCGATTGCAGCGTTTGCTTTTCCAAAAGCCGAGGGGGTAATTTTGTCATGAGAATGATTCAAATCCGTCTGTCTATGCCGAACCGCCCATCGGGTCATCTTTGTAGAGTCTATCCAACGCCAAAAATAACCGTTGCCTGTCCACATGGAAAAACTCGATCAACGCCCGTGCCTCACGAGTTTTCCCATCGATTACCTTTTGCATCTCCTCGTCTAGCACCAAAGAGACCCCTTTTTTAACCTCGCTAACCTCCCTGGCCAAACCAACCAATGTGGTCATCTTTTCTTGCAGGGCACGGTGAATCTCTTCAACCTCAGCAAAACGGGGATGAGAGCCAAAGCGAATGTGTCCCTCCTGCCCCATCCAATCCCCGAAGGCGTACACGCGATCCATCAACGCCTTTTGAACCTCTTCCATCCCGGATTCCAGCTCAAAATGGATCAGTTCATCTTCCATAAGACGGATCCAACCCAGCAACAACTCTTTCAAATATTTTATATTAAACATCCCGTCTGTGGGAATGATCAATGAGTTGCGTACCTTCTCCAACGAGATGGCAGAGTGGAGCGTGATATCCGTAACATGTCCAAATGCCGTGGTGGCTCCCGTGGTGCTACGGGCCAAGGCAAACACACCCATGGATAATGCCACCACCCTTTGGGCACCTTGTTCGCTATCCGATGCAGAGTGCAAGGTTTGATTGGCCAATTGCCTCGTCTCCTCGGCCTGAATCAAAGCGGTCTGGGCCGCCTGCACACCATCATTAGCCGACGACTCAATCAATGCGGAAACCGAATGAGCCTCTCCAGCAGAACGGGCCACCTCTTCGGCGGCATAACCCAGTTCACCGGCACTGGTGACCACCACTTCCGTGGCCTGAGAGACATGATCGATTGCGACAGAAATTCTTTTAATAGAATCATTTTGTTCATCCACGGCCAAAGTGATATCTCCATTGGCCTGTTCGATCTGCTCCACAATGGCCGTCACCGCCCGAATGGCATTGCCCACTTGACTGGTATTAAGTTGAATGCTGTCTATTTTGGCAGAAATCATCCGAGTGGCATCTGAGGTCTGACGCGCCAACTCCTTCACCTCATTGGCCACCACCGCAAATCCCTTGCCTGCATCTCCCGCCCCAGCCGCTTCGATGGCCGCATTCAATGCCAACATATTGGTTTGCTCGGCAATGTTCTTGATGACCTCCACACTGTTGCCGATCTCCCCAGCAGAAACGGCCAACACCTGCATCACCTCATGCGCCTGATCCGAATAGGTGGATGCCTCACGCGATTTTTCACTAGCCTGTTCGCACAAGGTCTGAATCGCACCAAGGGAGACCACCATCTCCCGTGTCTCATCCCGAACATGATTCACCGCAACATCAACGCCACGAAGATGGCTGTTCACATGCTCGATGTTTGCCGTCATCTGTGTGGCGGCACTGGCCACGGTGGCGGCATTTTGCGAACCCACACGAGCAGAGTTCACGATCACCTGAATACTCCCAGAAAGGGCCTGAGAGGCCGACGAGATATTCACCATCCGTTCATTGACATTTTCCATCAGTTTTTTGATCGTCGCCACGTTATTGGCCAGTTTCCGGTTGGCATCCCCCATAGCTCCAGCCTTATCCGTAATCTCCTGGGCTCCCGACTGCACATCCGAACGAATACTGTTCAAACCATGGGCACAGGCGGCCACAGTCTCCGACTGCAAAGCCAGATCTCGAATGATGGCCACCAAATTCCCCGCCATATTGTCCACCGCTCTCCCCAGGTCACGCAACTCACCCGTTGGCAGAGTGGTGAAATCAACCCGATGGGTCAAGTCACCCGTTGCCATCACCTGAACGGCCTTCGTCAACCACACCAGAGGCCGCGAAATTTTTCTCGCCACCAAGGCAATCATCAATATAGCAAACCCCATGGAAGCCACCACAATCGCAATCGACGCCTGGGTCATGCTGGCCAAAGAGTCCTCACTCAATTGCAGCAAGGCACTATAAGAGTCGATCCGGGCAATGCTCCAACCAAAAATTGGCAAGGGCTGATAAACCACGTGATGAACAACCCCATGCTCCTTATAGACCCCTTCTCCAGATTCCCCCAGCTTCATTTTCTCCATAATGGCCATAAAATCACTCTCAGCGGAAATCTCCTCCACCTTAGGCAAGTAATCTTCCAACTGATGCGTGGCCTCTGGGTCCGCGCCTTCCTTGAGATTGATATCGATTTTCTTGTGACTGTCCGCGATGATCATCCCCTTGGGATCCAGAATGAAGACGTGTTTGTTATCATTATCCGCCACCTTTCCGCCCGGAATCTTCGATCTAAGATTTTTAATCGTCTCTTGAAACAAAGATATCGGGATTTCAAAATGGAAAAATCCCGGTTTGGAGCCATCCCCCAGAACAACTGGGGAGGTGTAGGAGAAAACCCACTGCTTGACATCTGCGGACATGTAGGGGTATTGAATATGGACCTCATCTTTGTTCAGTTTGAGGGTCGGCTCAAAAAATTCCGCTCCATTCTCTTCTGGGGAGAAATCTTTGTCCTCGGCCACGGCTCCCATGGTCAAACGGGTATGTTCCTGGCCGGTGTTATCAATCACACACGTCTCCACAATGGGATACATGTGCTGCAGTCTCTGGATCCATTTATCCAGCTTATTTTTCAATTCCCGTTGCGCCGGGCTGAATTGAATGACCTTGTTCGCATCATACCGGTTACCAGCCTTGGTATCAGGCAAGTCAAAGTATTCCTCAAAAGCTGGAAACTGCAACGCCATGCGTAGCATGTCCTGCGACTTACTCTGCAACATCATGGCGCGATTGCTGATCTCCGCAAGATCATTTTTCATACCCTTGATTGCAGATTCAACAACTGCTATCTTAGTTAAATGAAAAGAAAGCAAACTACTAGCACCAAGCACCAACAGTAGAATTCCAGAAAATATGGCAATCAAACGATTTTGAATATTCATATCAATCACCCTAATTGCTTAATGATAGTCAAACAATACACTATACAGGAGGTATAATTAAGAGACAAGAGGGGTGTATTGCTTCTCTTCGACATGGAGATTTGCTAAGATTGCGTTAGCTCCAACTTAACTGGAATGGAGAACGCGATGGAAAAGAAGATCCAGAAACACTACACAGATGAAAAGAAGGTGGCCATTTTGAGGATGCATTTGCTGGAGAAGACCCCCATATCGGATTTGTGTGACCAGCATAGCATGCACCTTACCATGTTTTACCGTTGGCAGAAAGAGTTCTTTGAAAATGGTATATTGGCATTCAAAGGGAC
>JADFYY010000164.1 GCA_015232825.1 Magnetococcales bacterium | reverse complement strand
GCCAGGGAAGCGTCTCTTTGGATGAACGCACCAACACCCTCATTGTCAAAGATTCGGCAAGCAATCTGACACAAATTCGCAAAATGGTCAAAAATCTGGATCAACCCACGCCCCAAGTTCTCATCGAAGCACGCATCGTGGAGGTGGAACGCTCAGAATCAGAAAAACTGGGGATCAACTGGGGATTCAACTTGGGCAGAAATGCAAAATTGGGGATATCTGATAATGTCAGAAATGCCTATTATACCAAAATGAGCGCGACCAGCGCACTGGATGCAGCAAAAGACTTTACCTACAACGAAGGCGTGGCTCTCTACGATGCATCGACTGGATGGGGCCGTCCTAGAATGGCTCTGCCGAAAAACTTTAACCTAATGCCAACCGGTGTCTCTCCAAATATTGGCTTTCATCTTGGCACCTTCTCCCCCATGCTGGATCTAGACATCGAACTGGGAGCCATGGAAAGCACCAACAAGCTCAAAAATATTGCCAGTCCCCGTCTTTTGACCATCAACAACCAGGAAGCCAAAATTACGCAAGGCCTGACACGGCAATTTCTTTCAGGCCTTAATCAAACGACCGGAATGCCCATTTACACCCAGGTTCAAGCCAATCTTGAACTCACGGTAACGCCTCAGGTCACCCCTAACAGTTTTATCACCCTGAAAGTGGCCGCCAAAAAAGACTCCTTTGGCGAAGCCGTAGGCGGCCTGCCTCCCATTAGCACCAAAATGATTGAAACCCAAACACTGATCCAAAATGGTGAGACCATTGTCTTAGGGGGCATCTACGAGACCACCAACTCCGAACTCCAAGAAGGGATTCCAGAGCTGAATAGAATTCCGTTTTTGGGCTGGCTCTTCAAGAACAAGACCTCAAGCTCCATTCAAACGGAACTCTTAATTTTCCTCACGCCACGGATCATTGAGCAACTCCAATGAAAAATCCCAGCTACACCCTCACCGTAGAACTCGACTCCCGCTCCTATGAGATCATCATCGGTTCTGGGGTGTTGTCAAAGATTGGAGAACTCCTGAAAACCAGATTCACTGGCCAGCGTGTCGCCATCATCACCAATGAAACCGTCGCCCCCCTCTATCTGGAACAGACCTCAGCGTCACTCACGCAAAGCGGCTTTCAGGTGGTTCCCTTAGTGTTGCCAGACGGCGAGATACACAAAACTTGGACCACGGTGCAGCGCATCTTTGATCACCTCATTGAAAACCGCTTAGAACGGACCGATGGGCTACTGGCCTTAGGCGGTGGGGTTATCGGCGACATGACCGGCTTTGCGGCGGCCACTTATCTGCGTGGCGTCCCGTTTGCCCAGATCCCCACCACCCTGCTGGCCCAGGTCGATGCCTCGGTGGGGGGCAAGACCGGCATCAACCATCCCCTAGGTAAAAACCTGATCGGATCCTTTTATCAACCCTGCTTGGTTCTTATGGATGTGGAGACCTTAAAAACCCTGCCCCAACGAGAACGGCTGGCTGGTCTGGCAGAAATCATCAAGTATGGCATCATTCGCAATGCCAAATTATTTAAAATGCTGGAGAACTTCCTGAATGATATTCTGGAACTGAATCCGGGTCGCACTGCGAAGGTTCTGCTCATCTGTTGTACCATCAAGGCAGAGATTGTGACGGCAGACGAGAGGGAGCAGGGTGTGCGGGCATTGCTCAATCTTGGCCACACCTTTGGCCATGCCATCGAATCTCTGACGGGTTATGACACTTGGCTCCACGGCGAGGCGGTGGCGGCAGGCATGGTTTTGGCTGCGGAACTGGCAGCCAACCTGAAACTTTGCGACCGGGAGGATACCATACGCATCCGCACACTCATTCAGCGTGCTGGCCTGCCAGTCACCATTCCTCAATTTCCAGCTTCCGCCTATCTGGAGGCCATGACCCACGACAAAAAAGTGGCGGATGGAAAAATTCGCTTTGTCCTGCCCATCCGTATCGGCAAGGCGATGATACAAAACGATGTACCCAAATCAATCCTCACGAAAACACTTGAGGAAGGAATGAACCCACTGCACAATCCGTACCTGCCGCCACAGGATACGCCTTGATCTCAGGTCCAGAGAAATGGAGATGGTGACTTGTCTGGACGGATCTGATATTCTCATTCCATGAGCGAGAACCACCCAACCACATGACAAGTTTATAACTATGATGAGCCGACTGTGCGTGAGATTATCCACGCTGTGCGTCCAGAGGAGGAAAACATCATGATGTCCCAATTTGCGCAGGATATTATTGCCAAAGGAAAACCGGATTGGTTAAATCAAGGCGAGCAGAAAGGCGAGGCCAAAATGCTAACCCGCCAATTGCGACGCCGTTTTGGTACTGTGCCTGACTGGGCCAGTGCAAAAATCACCGAGGCCGATTTCTCTTCATTGGAAGAATGGGGGCTTCGGGTCTTAGATGCCCGCTCTTTGGATGAAGTTTTCGCGGACTGAGCCTGACCATTTGATTTTCTTCAAGGGACTCCAAAACAAACATTACACCTTGATAGAAAAGAAAAACTCAACAAAAAATGGGCCCGCATCACACTGAAAATATTGTTTGACGCTATCGAAATTACTTTTATATTGCATCTTATAATCCGTACCTGCAATCATCGTGGGCGGGGTGAGATTGATATTGCCGTATCGATTGCCGATTCTGGTCTGAACCCCTCCAGCCACCATATTGGCCAACTCCCCGAACCCATCCCCAGCCTCACCACAAATGGCGGTATAAGTCTCCCCAGAAAAGGCGGATGCCAACTCCAATGCCACATAGAGTGGAGCCGCCAAATGAATACCGCCATGAATGCCGCCGGAAAAATTGATAATGATCGTCACTTCTGAACTCGGTGGCCGATAGAGATCCTCCTCTTTCTTGGCCACGGTGGGACCGGCTCCGACTTCCATGACCAAATAGGCCGCAAACACCTCAAGGACCGACTCCTTGATCAAACCGGCAAATTCCATTTTCATCATTCACAGCACTCCAAAAAAGCGGATGACAAAAAATACGCACCCATTTTTTTATTATAACCCATTTATCCTGTCACACAAAGTTAATCAATGCAACAAATGCTCCATTTTTAATATTCGCATTCATTATTTTGACTGGATTTTAGATCGTCTATTTCCAAATGGTTCTTAAAGACCGTCTGGCTGCGTTGATGAAGGATCTGTTTTTGTTAGATCTTGTGATTCAACCTTGCTGATTTGACATGATTGCTTGGCCACGTATCCTGGTGTGACGGCAAGTTTCAGACCATCAAAATAGCCCGGTTGATCCATTAAAGATGGCTGGGTGAGCTTTATCACCCCTTGGGAATCACGGCTTGAAGCGGGTGACGCAACTTTGGTTGCGTAATCAATCGTTCATCGCTTTGATCAACTCCTCCTTGGCCTGGAACAAATCCCGGCTAAAGCTTTGCAGTGCTTTGTCTGCGGCGATCATGCTCTGCAAGGCGGCCTCCACGTCGGTGCCTTCCATCATTTCCCTGATCTCCTCGACTTCTTCTATCGTGCCGTCCAGCAGGGTGATCTTCGTCATGTCGCCCATGAGAATCGCCATGCGATGGGTACAGAAATCGGCTTTTTCATCATCCTGACTGCAAGAGCAGATGACCATCATGTTAGAACCCACCCGACGAAACAGCAATTCCTGGGGCTCACTGTCCGCGTCCGGCTCCCCAGAATCCTCCGTGGTGTCACGCACCACCAAACGAATCTCCCGTACCGGATTGGTCATGGCCTCGAACTCTTCAACCGCCTTCTTCACCGAAACGTAGAACTGGAGATCATCCATTGTGACGATTGCACCGACTTTTTTCAACTGTTGGTAGAACGGACGTGGTGCATCCGCCACTTTAACGATAATTCCCGCCTCTCTGAATTCCCTGTACAATTCAGCAAACCTCTGTGCAGCCGTGATATCCATGTCGGTGATCGATTGTGCGTCGATCACGAGCCACTTCACCGGTGTTGGGGCATCGGTCACCAGATGCCGCAGACGATTCATGACGTGTCGGGCATTGGCGAAGATCAGAGGCGCGTAGAGCCGATAAATGATTAAACCGGGCAAACTCTCTCCGCTATGAACCATATCACCGAGATCGTGGAACTTTTTGCCTGGACCCTGACGACACAAAACGGCATCCCCTGGCCTGGAGAGTTCCACAATCATTCCTATCAAGGAGATGAGCAAGCCCAACAGAATGCCCGGCACCACACCGGCTATCAGAATAGCGAGAATGACCATCATCGCCATGAAGAATTCAAAACGGTCAATACGATAAAGATCAATCATCGCCTTGATTTCCAGCATGCCCAGGGCGGTAACGATGAGAATCGCACCGAGAGCCACCTTGGGTAGCAGGGAGATCAATCCGGTCAGGAAGTATAGAAAGAGCAGCAATCCAGCTGCTGCCACCAGTTGGGCCACCTGAGTCTTACCACCGGTGGCATCGACGATGACTGTGCGCGAAGAACTGGCCGAGACCGGAAACCCTTGCAGCAGACCCGCACCGATGTTGGCCATACCCAAAGCAGTGAGTTCCCGATTTGGATTAATTTCGTAGCGATTCTTTTCCGCGAATGCCTGGGCAAGGAGAATACCATCGGAAAAGGCCAAAAACGCGATGGCCATGGCGGCTGGTGCCAGTGCCTGTATGTCTGAGACAAGGAATTCTGGAAGCACGGGGATGGGTGTGCCAGAAGGGACTGCTCCAACCAGAGCCACCCCCATTTCGCCCAAGCCGAAGTATAAAGTACCCAAGATGCCAAGGGCTGACACCAGCAAGGCACCGGGGACACGAGGTGCCAAACGCCCGAGGATCACCATGAACAGAATCAGCGTGATACCCACAAGAAAGGTGGGGCGATGGGTGGTGTGCAGATTGTCAAAAATCTGCCAGAGCAGAAGAAAAAACTCTTCTCCAGTTGTTTTGATGGCAAACATCTTACCCAGTTGAGTGGAAACCAGGATCAGGGCTGCACCGTTGAGATATCCGATCAGCACCGGACGTGAGAGAAAATCAGCGATTGTGCCTACACGAAGTCGGGCGGCCAGCAACAGAATAACGCCAGACAAGAGACCTAGAGTGGCGGCTAAAGCGGGAATACGCGCTGGATCTCCTGCAGCCAGAGGCAGGATCGCCGTGCCAGCCAGCAGGCCAATGGCTGCATCCGGCCCAGCGATCACCTGCCGGGAGGAGGCAAAAAGCGCAAAGCCGATGGAAGCGGCCAGTGCCGCGTAGAGTCCTGCGATGGGCGGCATATGTACCAATTCGGCGTAAGCGATCACAGAAGGAATCATCACCACGCAGGCACTCAAACCTGCCAGCAGATCCCCTTGCAGATTGGCCAGATGGTAGCGGCGCAGGGTGGACAGAATGGGTAACCATGACTCGGGATCGAGCCATGATCTTTTTTTTCTCGTGCTCATGTAAAATTCCTTGCCGTACAGATACGGGACTATCGAAATGGTGGGATCCCAATAGATAGGGGTGTGCCTCTAAGTCCAGATGGTTGTTTTCGGTTTCACTTAATCTAACAGAGCCAGCTTAAGTCAACCTTAAGGCGATACATTTTTTATAACAGCGCATCTCTCTCTTTCAGCTTGCTACGCAAAAATGGGTACCACAACACCTATACCGCAACCATTTTGGAAGCCGTAGTTTTTGATATTTTCTTCAACTATTAAAAAAAAAGAGAGGGTCTGGGAGAT
>JADFYY010000163.1 GCA_015232825.1 Magnetococcales bacterium | reverse complement strand
TAATATGTGAATGGATAGGTGGCGACAGATCACTTCGCTTCAACCTATCGGCAGTTTCCTGCCGATGGCCTTTTTACCGTGCGCTCTCAAAGGAAGCAATCCGGGGTACGAGGCGAAGCAACGGATCTCGTTACGTGACAGGGTTGGGGCCTCCATTAACATGCGCGATCTCTCTATCGCCGCCTATCCAATGAGTATCTTTCATCATCGGGGGTGCCGCCAGTCGCGGCATCTCCGTTACGTCCGCAAGAAGTCGGAAATCAATCTTGTTGAAAGGAGCAGACAATAATGGAATTTGATTTTGTTGATTGGGACAAACATGGCCAAAAATGTTGTCTCCCTCATCAGTTCATGGCTCTGAACCTGGATCATTGAGCATGCAACAAGCCGGGAAGAACGGAAAACATAGCCAGAAATGTATGGTCACGACTTTTTAAAATGAAAAAATGAAAGATGATCGGCGTTACACGAGGATCGAACCATGTCCACGCAAATAGAAATTGATCTGCAAAACATCGGAACCATGGTGCCATTCGTGACTGGATTGCACTGTGGATGCGGACAAAGCTGGAAGCATAATTGGTTGAATACAGATTCGCAAACATTCATAGGAAGCAATGGCATACAAACGGTACCAGGCACTCTGTTTTCTCCTGTCGGCTATCAGAGGAACGAATTCTATTATCTGCAACATGATGCCCTGGATCCATTCCCCCTACCTGACAACCTCTTTGCAAATTGCTATTCCGAGCATTTCATTGAACACCTAACACGCGATCAGGGATTGATCTTCCTTCAAGAGGTACACCGATTGTTGTGTCCTGGCGGCATATTACGCATTAGCACACCCAATCTGATCGACAAGGTGGAGCTTTACCTGAACCCAGAACGACCCGAATATCTCCAGGATGTCGAGTTTCTCAATGATCGTGTGCCTGCACACTTCCCCCGCAACCGAGCCTTTATGTTCAACCAGCTTTTCTACTTATGGGGGCATCAATGGATCTATGATTTTGAAGATCTCTCCCTACTGATTGAACAGGCTGGCTTCCCCACCTCCTCCATTCAACGATGCGCATTCCAGGAAGGCAAAATCGCAGATCTGGAAAATCTCGACCACCCCAGCCGCCAAGCAGATGGTCTTTACGTCGAGGCAGTCAAGGCTTAACAAGATGCAGATCGTCCAGCAACTCCAAGGTGCCAGCCTGAACCCGACTGTGTCTCCCTCTCTTTACATCGACCACTACTATCCCCAAATTTCTGCTCTTCCTGCGTAGATTTTTATTAAGCTGCTATTTTTGTTAAAAATTCTGTATTAGAACAGGGGCCATCATTTTGCATGGGCCACACCATTCCGCCCAGAAATCCACCAATACCGGGATGTGACTGTTTGATATCTGACGATAAAAAGAATCGGCAGTTAAATTGACGGGAACTCCTTGAAAAAGTCTGCCATGACACCGTCCACACTTGCCCTGCATGGCTGGTTTGTCGCGCATTAGTCGATTGGTCGATGCGCAGGCAGGACAAACTACCTGGAAAGCTTCATTCATGACTATTCCACTTGTTCAGAACGGCTTCTATTTAGATTTTTCAATTTGTTCCCACCATGCTACATATCCATATCGTCCATTTCTCGACCACTTGGCGCGGGTGGCGTCTCTTTCTTGGGCATTTCAGTGACCATGGCCTCGGTGGTGATCATGAGACCGGCAGTTGCTACAAACCGATCACGCCACACCAATTTCACGAAGAAGCCGTTTGATTTCCGCTTCTTTATCCTGGTACTGCCTTATCCTCCCTTCAATTTCGTAGGACGATTTTTCAGAAAGATCTTGCATGGCGGATTGCAGGACGGTCAACTCCTTTTTCAGCTTTTCGAGCTTCCGAACAGCTTCCTGGGTTAAATTCAGGGCGGCGTTGGCACCAATCTGGTCAAACATCTGCACAGCCTTTTATTGGAATGGATGTAATATCTGCCCAGATTACTTCACCTTTGCCGTGGGTCGCTAGTCAAAGTAATCCAGGCAGATGCAGCTCAGGCCGCCTTGGAACGGCTGTTGTGATCCTTGACGACCTCATATTCGGCATCGATGGGGCCGTCGTCATTGCTGCATTGCGTGCCGCACGCACTCTTGTCACTCTTGCAACCGCCACCGTAGGAGCTGGTATGTGGTGTGTTTGGTGCATTCTTGTATAACATCTCACCCATTTTCATGGAGATCTCCATCAGGGCCTGCGTCTTTGCCTCGATGGTCTCCGCGTTCTCCTGTTTCATGGTCGTCTGCAACTCCGTGCAGGCTCGTTGGATTGCCTGTCTGGTGGCCTCGTCCAGTTTTTCGCCGTTTTCCTTGAGAGATTTTTCGGTGGTATACAGAAGCGAGTCCGCTTGGTTGCGGGCATCGATCAGTTTCCGTTTTCTGGCATCCTCCTCGGCGTGGGCTTCGGCGTCCCGTACCATCTTGTTCACCTCCTGTTCCGATAGTCCACCGGAAGCCTGAATGGTGATGGATTGCTGCTTGCCAGTACCCAGATCCTTGGCCGAGACATGGACCATGCCGTTGGCATCGATGTCGAAGGTAACCTCGATCTGCGGCATACCCCGTGGGGCCGGTGGGATACCATCCAGATTGAACTGGCCAAGCAGCTTGTTGTTGGCGAACATCTCCCGTTCGCCCTGAGCCACCCGGATCGTCACGGCGGACTGATTATCCGCAGCGGTGGAAAAGACCTGAGACTTCCGGGTTGGAATGGTGGTGTTCTTCTGGATCAGCTTGGTGAACACCTCGCCCATGGTCTCGATGCCCAGAGAGAGTGGAGTCACGTCCAGCAGCAGCACATCCTTCACCTCTCCTTTGAGTACGCCACCCTGAATCGCCGCACCAATGGCTACTACCTCATCGGGATTGACTCCCTTATGAGGCTCTTTGCCAAAAAATTCTGTCACCACCTGTTGTACCTTGGGCATACGAGTCATGCCGCCCACCAGCACCACTTCGTCCACCTGCCGGGTGGAAATACCCGCATCTTTCAGGGCAATCCGACACGGCTCCAAGGTGCGTTGAATCAGCCCGTCCACCAGCGACTCCAGTTTGGACCGGGTCAGCGAGATGTTGAGATGCTTCGGCCCGCTGGCATCCGCCGTGATGAAAGGCAGATTGATCTCGGTCTGCGTGCTGGAAGAAAGCTCGATTTTAGCCTTTTCAGCCGCTTCCTTCAGGCGTTGCAACACCATTGTATCCTTACGCAAATCGATGCCGTGTTCCTTCTGGAAGGTATTCGCCAGAAACTCAATGATCACGGCGTCAAAGTCCTCGCCTCCCAGGAAAGTATCCCCGTTGGTGGATTTGACTTCGAACACACCATCACCGATCTCCAGGATGGAGACGTCGAACGTCCCACCGCCCAAGTCATACACGGCAATGGTCTGTCCGCCTTTCTTGTCCAGACCATAGGCCAACGAGGCTGCCGTGGGCTCGTTGATGATGCGCAGGACATTAAGTCCAGCGATCCGTCCAGCATCTTTGGTGGCCTGACGCTGAGCATCATTAAAGTAGGCCGGGACGGTGATCACCGCATCCGTGACCTTCTCTCCAAGATGATCCTCCGCCGTCTGTTTCATCTTCTGCAGAATCATGGCTGAGACCTCAGAGGGACTCATTTTCTTCCCGTTTACATTCACCCAAGCATCACCATTGTCTGCCTTGACAATTTTGTAAGGCACCAGACTCAAATCTTTTTGGGCCATTGGATCATCGAAGCGGCGTCCAATCAATCTCTTGATGGCAAACAGGGTATTGACCGGATTGGTCACCGCCTGCCGCTTCGCCGCCTGACCCACCACACGCTCGCCATTCTTGAGGAAAGCCACCATGGAGGGGGTGGTACGCGCGCCTTCACTGTTTTCGATCACTTTTGGATCACCACCATCCAGAATGGCAACGCAAGAATTGGTGGTCCCCAGGTCAATTCCGATAATTTTGCTCATTTTAAGTCTCCTACAGACCACAGTTGGATATGAAAATTTTATTGATTACCAAGCAGTAAATAAAAATGCTTCAATGGGTTTTCAAGTGGTGAGTCAATTTTTTTCAACGAACCATACCGACGGGTGGGTTCTGTAAAATTCATGCAACAGAATCCACTCTATCGGTTTCTTTCTGCATTACTCATCATGTCCCAAAATACCAAGCAGACGCAGCAGACTCAGGAAGAGATTGGCTATATTGAGATACATGGACAAAGCCGCCACTTCTGGGGCTATCGCCCAGGGATGAGCTTTAAGTTGCTGGGTGTCATGCAGGATGTAAATAGTGTGACAAAGTTCTGGACCTTGAATGCCATTTTCATTTGAGCCTCCATCGTCATAAATTGTGAGTCCCCCCGGCAGAGCCGGGAGTTTACCTATTTTAATTATTGAAAGCCTTCACGCTGGTAGGGTTGATGGATACCCCACCAGCATGGTTCCTGATTAATTTACCTGCACCTGGATGGCACGCGGTTTTGCCTCTTCACGTTTTGGCAGGGTGACTTCCAAAACGCCATTCTTGTAAGACGCCTTGATATTGCCAGCATCCGTCGTATTGGGCAGTTGGAATGTACGACTGAAACGTCCATAGGCCCGCTCCACCCGGTGATAGTTATCTTTGTGAGCTTCGTCCTCGAACTTGCGTTCACCAGAAATCGTCAAACGACCGTTATCGACGTTGACCTGAATATCTTTTTGCTCAATGCCGGGCAGATCAGCCTTGATGAGAATGTGGCTGGCATCCTCCCGAATATCGACCCGCATGGGCCACTGGGTCATTTGGCCGCTGGACTCATCCATATCTCTTTCAAAAAGGCGGTTGATTTCGTTTTGAAGGGTACGGATGCCTCGAAAAGGATCATAACTGACGAGTGTGGACATACTGACCTCCTTCATAAGTTGAATTGTTCATGTTCAAGAATCAAGAGTTATTGTGGCCACCTTACGCAATAAATAAGAACAAAGAGAAGCTATTCAAGAGGAGCCTAAATTTTTTCTAGGTTGCCTAGGGCATTAAATTTTCAACTTGTTCAATCACCAAGCACCTAAGAAGATATAAGGGTCGTTTTTCTTGAGATTGGGAAAATCGACCTTTAAGAATTCTAAAAGTCGGTAACCTCCAGTTACTCTTGAGAGTAGTTAACGTTTTTCAGACAGGTTTTTTTGGTGTTAGATGCGTTTAATGCATTTTTTAATAGTTTGTTTTATTTGTATTTTTCGTTATTTTATTATTTTTTTTAAACAGCAAAAAAAAGTTGGCTTTGCCCTTGCAATACAGATAACCAACGCAGTATTTTTTCTTAACTTCATTCAAATTGAGTAACAGGAGAAACCCATATGAACGCACCGACCAAAAAAATCTCGTTGTTGACCTTGACCGCCATGGTCGGCGCGGTCACCGTCATCAGCATCGGCGTAGCCTTCGCAGGCATTCAGGGCAGTAAACATGATCTGGGAACCGGTGGAGCCTCGCAGTTGGGCGCGACCGGTGGAACGGCTGAAGTTTGTGTTTTCTGCCACACCCCGCACGGTTCTGATGCTTCGGCGTCCGTACCCTTGTGGAACAAGAAGTTGCCCTCTGCCGCTTCTTATACCAGATACTCCTCCTTGAACACCTCCACCTTGGATGGTGCGGAAACCGATGTGGGTTCCGTTTCTCTGGCCTGTCTCTCCTGTCATGACGGTAGCCAAGCCATGGACTCTGTGA
>JADFYY010000162.1 GCA_015232825.1 Magnetococcales bacterium | reverse complement strand
AATTTGCTTACAAAAAGGCTGTACAGGTTGGACTGAATTCAGAAATTTATTACGCCGACATGCTTGAGGTCTCTAGGTATCGTGATGAAATAATTGAACATTTGGTAGAATCGTCAGCGGACATGGTTTTTTAGATGTCTCTGGATCCAGGGGATGTTGTTATAATTTTTGATTTACTGACGCGCCCACCCAATTTGCTGTTTGCAAGGGTTAAAATCCTTCGTAAGGTCTATCGAACGAATTTTGTATAAAAAAAACCGGGGAAAAAGTCCCCGGTTTTTTTGCTTAATCATCCGTGATACTTGGCTGGCACCCAGGTCTGCTCTTCAATGGGCGGACGCACATAACCGGAGGATTTCTTCCGGGGCGGCAGCTTCATGGGTTCCTTGATGGTCAAAAGATCTTCATAGGGGATATGACTCAACAGGTGACTGATGCAGTTGAGGCGGGCATGAGTCTTGACGTCCGCATCCACCACATACCAAGGCACCTGTTTGATGTCGGTATAGGCGAACATGGCATCTTTGGCTCTGGAATAATCTTCCCAACGCATGCGGGATTCCAGATCCATGGGGCTGACCTTCCACTGCTTGGTGGGATCTTTGGTGCGACTCAAGAAACGCTTCTCTTGCTCTTCGTCGCTTACCGAGAACCAGTACTTGATGAGAATGATCCCAGAGCGTACCAGCATGCGCTCGAATTCAGGGCAGGAACGCAAAAATTCCTGATATTCTTCCTCGGTGCAGAAACCCATCACCCGTTCCACACCCGCACGGTTGTACCAACTGCGGTCCATGAGAACCATTTCACCGGCGGCAGGCAAATGGGGAACATAGCGTTGGAAATACCACTGCGTTTTTTCACGCTCAGTCGGCGTACCCAAGGCCACCACCCGTGCGATACGTGGGCTTAATGGCTCGGTAATGCGCTTGATCACCCCGCCCTTGCCAGCGGCATCACGTCCCTCAAAGAGGACAACGACCTTCAGCCCTTTGACGCGGACCCACTCTTGCAGTTTGACCAGCTCGATATGCAGCTTGCTGAGTTCTTGCAAATAGGCTTCTTCGCTGATTTTTGGATATTTTTTCTTCTTTTTTGGTGGTTTGCCCTCTGCTTCCACCGGTTCGGCCTGAACCTCTTTGGCGGCCTTGGCTGCTTTGGGTTCTTTGGGCTCTTTGGCTTTGGTTTTGATTTCTGTGGTCTCCTCAGGCTCTGTGACTTCTTTCACTTCTTCTTTCTTTGCTTCTTCTTGATCACTCATACGAATCTCCTTAACGTGTATTTATTGACCAGCAGATCATTATATACCATCAAAAGAAGGCAATCCGCCAGCAATGGAAAAAAAAAGTGCCTTTTTATTCGATTTTCCCGATGCGACTCCGTTCAATGGCCTCGATGCGAGCCAGGAGAGGGGGATGGGTGTGATGCATGAAAATGTGAAAAGGATGAGGCGTCAGATTGGTCAAATTGTCTACAGAAAGTCGATGCAGAGCCGAAATCAATGGCTTGTGATCGGGAAGAGTGGTGGCGGCGAAGCGGTCGGCCTCGTATTCATAATAACGGGAGAGCCATTTCATGATTGGGCTCATCACCAAGTCCAGAGGCACGACCAGTAACATAAAGAAGATCAAACCACCATGCAGGGTGACGCGCTCCATGTAAAAGGTGGAATGAAGTTCTGGCAGACGCATGGATATGGCCAGCAAGCCGCACAAAATCCCTAGATAGCTGACGGCAAACAGCGTGATTTTAAAAATATGATGCAGACGGTAATGGCCTACCTCATGAGCCAGTATCGCCACCACCTCCTCTTGTGAGTGACGTTGGATCATGGTGTCAAACAAGACAATACGCCTGAACCGTCCGTAGCCAGTTACAAAAGCATTGGTTCGGGAGGAGCGGCGTGAACCATCCATGGAGAATACATTGGACAGCGGGACTTGGATGGAGTGGGCATATGAAAGAATCGCCTGCCGCAAGGGTCCGTCTGGCAGAGGGGTGAATCGGTTGAACATCGGCATTAAGATGACTGGAGCGATATATTGAATAAACAACAAAAAAGCCGAGGCTGTTCCCCAGCAGTAGAGCCAAGCCATCTCCTTTTTGAAGTGAAAAAAGTACAACAGTGCCATTAAAAAAGGGCCACCCAACACCACCGATAGCAATAAGCTTTTGGCTTTGTCCCCCACGAAGGTGGTGATCGTGGTCTTGTTGAAACCAAAACGGGCCTCCACCACAAAGGTGTCGTAGATCTTAAACGGTAAAGAGACCAGTTTGAATGCAAACAAGATCAAGCCGATATAGACCGCTCCCGTGCCAAGAGGGCCTAAATCCCAGGCCATAATCAGTCGATCCAGCCAAGGAAAGCCTCCCCCAAACCACAAGGCCAGCAAAGCCAGCAACTTGAACCCAGAGGCCGTGGCATCCAAAGAGAATCGCGCTTGAGCATAAGCACGGGTTTTTGCCCAGGTTGTCCCATCCACCAAATCCGCAACCCGATCCGGTGGTTGTTCACGCAATCCGTGTGAGTTGAGATATCCAGCCAAGGTTTCTAATATGAAACCGATCAACAAGGCAGTCAGAATAATCAGTCCATAGATTGACATGTATGCTCAATTCTCCAAAGATATCGCGATGATGTGTTCCACCACGCAAGCCACGTGTTTGAAACGAATTGACACGCCCATACTTTACGGGTGATCATCTCTCATTCTATCACAAGCGACAAGGAGCAGACCGTGACTTTTCAAGATCTCATACTATCTTTGCAGAAATATTGGTCGGATCAAGGATGCATTCTCCTGCAACCCCATGATATGGAAATGGGCGCGGGAACTTTTCATCCTGCCACCTTTTTGCGGGCATTAGGACCGGAACCCTGGAATGTGGCCTTTGTGCAGCCCTCCCGACGTCCGACCGATGGCCGTTATGGTGAGAATCCCAATCGATTGCAACGCTATTATCAATTTCAGGTCATTTTAAAACCCTCTCCAGAGGCCATTCAGACCCTTTATCTGGATTCGCTCACCGCCATCGGCATTGATCCGCGTGCCCACGACATCCGTTTTGTGGAGGATGACTGGGAAAGTCCCACCTTAGGGGCCTGGGGTCTGGGTTGGGAGGTGTGGCTCGATGGCATGGAGGTGACTCAGTTCACCTATTTTCAACAGGTAGGGGGGATGGATCTGCCTTTGGTCTCTGGTGAGCTGACCTATGGCCTGGAACGACTGGCCATGTATATCCAGGGAAAGGAGAACGTCTATGACCTGGAATGGACTCCAGGGATCACCTATGGCGATGTCCATCAACAAGAAGAGGCCGATTTTTCTCGTTATAATTTCCAGGCCGCTCATGTGGAACAGTTGCTGATGCTCTTTTCTACCTACGAGGCCGAAGCCTTGGCCTTGGTCGCCAATCAATTGCCAGGACCGGCTTATGAGCAGGTGATTCACTGCTCTCATACTTTCAATCTGCTGGATGCCCGTGGAGCCATCAGTGTCACCGAGCGGGCCAGATACATTGGTCGGGTGCGCACCCTTGCCAAGGTGACGGCAGAGGGTTTTGCCGCGCAACGGGAGGCTTTGGGTCATCCGCTTATCAAGCATTCGGGAGGAGCGTCATGAGCAACTTGTTGTGGGAAATTGGTTGTGAAGAGATCCCGTCCAGAATGCTGACAGAGGCGATTACCAATCTTGAAGGCATGATTAAATCCGCCTTAGAGCAATCTGGTTTGGGTAACGCGGAGATTGCATGGTGTCATGGAACGCCGCGCCGTTTGGCTGTGGCGGTCACGGGTTTGGCCGCACGCCAGGCTGACACCTCTGAGGTACGCCGGGGACCGCCTTTGGAGCGTGCCTTTGATGCACAAGGAAACCCCACCAAAGCCGCTGAAGGGTTTGCTTTAGTTTGTGGAACCACGGTGGCTGCATTGGAAAAATTAGCAACCCCCAAGGGGATCTATCTGGCCTGTACCGTCAACACCCCTGGAGAAGCGACCGCCACGGTTTTACCGCGTCTGTTGTCAGATATCCTGGTCAAATTCGATTGGCCCAAATCCATGCGTTGGGGCAGCGGTCAGATGCGTTTTGTCCGTCCGATTCGCTGGATGGTCGCTTTGCTCGATGGTGAGACTCTTCCGGTTAGCACTACGGATGGCTTGATGGCCTCGAATCAGACATTGGGTCATCGATTTATGTCACCTGGACCTTTTCAGGTGAATGATGCCTCCTCTTATTTAGCTGTTCTTGCAGAAAATCGGGTCATGCTCTCTTTGGAGCAGCGAGCGCAAGTAATTCGGGAGGGAGTGGTCCGTTTGGCCGGATCGGTTGGGGGGAGTGCCTTGTTGGATGAGGCGTTGGTGACTGAAAACGCTGGGTTGACCGAATGGCCAGTGCCGCTGATGGGCCGATTTGATCCTAAATATCTGGAGATCCCCCCAGAAGTGTTGGCCACTTCAATGAAATACCATCAAAAATATTTCCCGGTGAAAGATTTGGCTGGCGGATTGTTGCCCTGTTTTGTGGCGGTTGCCAACCTGGAGGCCCCAGATCCATCGGTGTTGGTGCGAGGTTATGAGCGGGTGTTGCGTGCCCGGCTGGAAGATGCCGCTTTCTATTGGCGGGAAGACCGTAAAACTTTGCTGGCAGAGCGGCTTGACGGGTTGCAACGGGTGATTTTCCAGGCTCGTCTGGGTACATTGCACCAAAAGGCGGAGCGCGTGTCGAATTTGGCTGCCACTCTAGCAGACCGTCTCCATCCTGAACTGGCTGTTGGATTGGCGGCTAGGGCGGGAATCTTGGCCAAATGCGATTTGACCACCGGCATGGTTGGAGAGTTCCCAGAGTTGCAGGGGATCATGGGGGGATATTATGCCCGGCACGCAGGCGAAGATCCGCTTGTGGTCACGGCCATTCAGGAGCATTACCGTCCGCAAGGGGCCAATGATGACCTTCCTGGTAGCTCATTGGGTGCCGTAGTCGCTTTGGCTGACAAGCTAGACACCTTGACCGGATGTTTCGCCATTGGTCTGGCTCCCACCGGAACCAAGGATCCCTTTGGTCTGCGTCGGGCCGCTTTGGGGGTGATCCGCATGATTTTGGATAAAGAGGGGTTGCGTCTGTCGTTGCTGGAGATTTTGGCCTCAGCCCATCAGGCCTATGATGCGGGAGTTTTGGATTTGGAGGCCAAAGCCACGGCCAGTGCCGTACTGGAGTTCCTTTATGGCCGACTTAAGGTCTTTTTGCGTCGTGATTTTGATTATGATCTCATTGACGCCGTGCAAGCCTTGGGTCTGGATGATTTGTGTGATGTGGTCGCCCGTGTGCGCGCCTTGGCCGAGTTCAAGCGGTTGGACTCGTTTGTGGCGTTGGTTGCGGCCAACAAGCGGATTGCCAACCTTCTCAACAAGGCTCCCCAGGAGGATCATCAGGTTGGTGTGAATCCTGCCGTGTTGCAGTACCCCTCTGAGGTTGCGTTGTTTGAGGCGTTGAACCGCTGCGTTCAACAGGTCTCCACCGATATTCGCGAAGGCCGTTACGGAGTCGCCTTGGAGATTTTGGCTACCTTGCAGCAACCGATTGATCGCTTCTTCGATGAGGTCATGGTGATGGACCCGGATATGGCCATTCGTCGTAACCGCTTGGCGTTGTTGCGTCAAATTCGGGAGAGCTTCGGTCGTATTGCCGACATCAGCCGTTTGGCTTTACCTTAGCTTCATTCCTGGGGAGGCGGTGAACCGCCTCCCCAGACCCCTCCACCCTTTTTTTTAATAATAAAAATAAATTATTAGGGG
>JADFYY010000161.1 GCA_015232825.1 Magnetococcales bacterium | reverse complement strand
CCACCAATCAACAGATGCCGATCCACCCGCCAAGCCGGGTCAAGCCACCCGCTGAACAAGGCGGCGGACAGCAAAACGGTCATAGACCAGTGAAAGAAACGGATAGGACGATCCCATACCTCCCTTTCGACAAAGGAGCAGGTGCGGAAATAACGCGACAGACGGTTCCAACCCTTGAGCGGGTTGGAGCCAGATTGATCAAGCGGCATGTGGACCTTGCACCACCAGAACCGGACAGTGGGCTTTCCCGATCAATTGGACCAGTTTGTTGACATTGAACAACCGATCAATGACCGAACGGTCACGGGGTTCACAAACGATCAAGTCAGCCGAGCGTTGCCTTGCCACTTCCTGGATCACCTCATCGATATCCCCAGACTGCACCAACCCCTCTGCCGCGACATCTTGAAGTTTGGCCATAGCCACCAAACGATTGACCGACTGGTACACATCGCGACGCTCATCTTCATTGTTTTCTTCATCGACCAAAAGGACAGTCAAAGGCAAATGGGCGGCTTGGGCCAAATGAAAAGCGGCGTGAGCAGCCTTGTCCCCTTCGATATGGGGAGGTTCCGCCAGAGCCAACAACACTCCATTGCGCCAATAAGAAAACAGACGCGGCACCACGAGGACCGAACACTCTGCCTTATCGATAATTTTTGTAGTAGCATCACCCACCATCAATTTGGCCAAACCACGACGTCCACGGCGTCCCACGATCAGCAGTTGGGCGTTGACCTCCTTGGCAGCGGCCAAAATTCCTTGCGCGGGATCATTAGAGGAGCGAATCAGTGTGGTGCAAGAGACCCCCTGTTCGGCGCATTGTGTTGTGACCCGCTCCAGGCTTATGGCGGCATCCTGTTCTTCGACAATGGCCTCATCGGTCCCAGATTCAGCGAGCAACAGACGCAAAACAAACAGTTGCGACTGATTCTGTTGAGCCATTTCCACACCCACCCGCTCGACGCCAGCCGAAAATTCCGAACCGTCCGTAGCCAAAAGGATGACCTTGCAGGGTTCAACAACTGCCACTTCTGTATCATTCATGTTCACAAAACCTCTCAAAAAAGCCATTAGGCCATTTAAACCGATCAATACCTTGAGCATATCAAATTTTTATTAAATATTCCAAGGTGAAAACTGGCTTGTCAAAGAACCAGCACGAACAATGGTTAAAGCAAGAATTATGCCATCAATCTCATATTTTTTTATTTTTCAAGTGCAGATCAATTACTTGACACACTTGTGACAGTTGGTTATACTGAGAAAAGTATAAACTACGATTGGAGGATGCGTGGACGCACTGGTGGTTACATCTCTGGATCGCCGCAATACGGTGAGATCGTTCGACAGAGACTCCATCTCCTTCGACCCCTCTCTCAATTTGCCCGCCCCAGATATCTTTCCTGCTTGAACTAAAAATCACAGCAAGCCGACAAGCTGTTTCACTTGAGCGCATGATGTTTTCATGTCTCTTGGTTGAGTTGTGATGGCGTGCGCGCTAGACAATAATTTAACGTTTCCAAAAAAATTCCTTATACAACCGATAAAGAAGGACAACACATGAGCATGATCGTGGTGGATGAACCGCAAAACTCCATGGAAACAAACCACTCTCCCATGTATGTGGAGACGATTCGTCGTTTGTACCTCAAAGGGGCCAACGCCCAACTTTCGCGCATTCTGGGCAAACTGCTACCCGGCGATATTGCCATGGTGGTCAACTCCTCTCAAGACATTGATGAAGCCACCGACATCTTCGATCTGATCACCAATCCGCAACAGGCTGGAGAGACCCTCAAGGAGCTTAACGAGGATCTACAGATTCACATTATCTCCACCTGCACCTTGGATCGGGCGGTTCCTATCTTAGAAATCCTTCCACCCGACACTCGCAGCCACATCATCAGCAAATTAAACCCCGAAGTCGGGGCACACCTGATGAACGCCCTGAACCGGGAAACCCAGCAGGAGGTACAAAATCTTCTGCAATATCTGCCAGATACCGCTGGCAATCTCATGACTTCGCAATTTTTCGCCATCCAGGAAACCGCGACTGCCAAAGAAGTTCTGGAAGCGTTGCGTGGCTTGCCGTACCACGAATTTGTCTTCTATGTCTATGTGTTAGACGAAAACCAACGCCTGACTGGAGTCAGTTCGTTGCGTAAAATGCTGCTCTCCCCTGGTGACAAGTTGGTCAGGGATATCATGGAAGAACGGGTCCATACCGTCAATGTGGACACCCCGCAGGAAGAGGCCGCCAAACTGGTTACCGAAATGGATCTCATGGCCATCCCGGTGATCAATGATCAAGGGGTGTTACGCGGCATTATCACGGTCGATGACATGATTCACGTCATTCAAGATGCCGACACCCAATCCATGTTAAAAGCGGTTGGTGTCGATTCCGAACACAAGCTGAGCATCATGTCTCAACCCATCACCAGTGTGGCGAAAACCCGCATTCCATGGCTGGCAGCTCCCTTCCTTGGCGGATTGTTGGCCGCCTGGATCCTTGGCGCATTTGAAGACACCATGTCTAAGGTGATTCAGTTAAGCTTTTTCATGCCAATGATCTTTGGCATGGCTGGCAATGTAGGCAGTCAAACCGCCGTGGTCGCGGTGCGCGGCTTGGCCACTGGAGCAATCAAGGTCAGCGATTATTATGCCCTGCTCTTCAAAGAGACCCAAACCGGTCTGCTAATCGGCTGTTTCTATGGCCTCTGCCTCTCAGGTTATGCTTTGCTGGTGTTCAAAAGTACCATTTTGGCCTTTGTTGTGGGTATCAGCATTCTAAGCAATATCACCTATGCTGGCGTTATCGCCTCTAGCTTGCCGTTGCTGTTGCAAAAATTGGGACATGACCCCGCTGTCGGCGGTGGACCGTATGTTCTGACCACCGTTGATGTCCTTGGGGTCATCAACTATCTGCTGATTGCCACACTGGTGTATGGACTGTAATTTAAAAAAAATTTGTCCTCATTAACTCGATTACTCTCTATAAAAAGGTTCTGCCATGGCCATGATGGTTTTGGATGACAATAAGCCAAACTCGCAACCACCCCTCAATACCAACATTTCCGAGGCGATTGTTCGCCTCCATCGACGGGGGGCCTCTGTTCATCTTACCCAACTCTTGAGCAAACTCAAGCCCATTGATATTGCCAAAGTATTGAATAACTTCCCAGAACATAAGGCTCACGAACTCTTCGTCAGTATCGCGCCACCGCAACATGCGGCCATGGTTCTCATGGATCTTGAACGCGGTCACCGACAATTTGTCCTCACTCAAAGCTCCATAGAAAAAGCCGTCGCCATGCTGGACACCCTCCCGGTCGAGGCGTGTCAACAAGTCATGGCCGACCTGGATGAAAACTACGCCAAACGCCTCTCTGAGGCCATCACCAAGGCCAATCAGCCGCAAGAAATAGAAGAACCGATTGCCTACAAGGAAGGGACGGCTGGCAGCCTCATGGAAACCAACATCCTTGCTCTGCCAGAGTCCACCACAGCCGCAGCCGCCATTCTGGCCGTACAAGAGATGTCTTCCCACGATTCAATCTTTTATCTCTATGTGGTGGACGAAATGCAACATCTGACCGGGGTCTGTTCCCTGCGTCGCCTTATCCTGGCCGAACCGGATAAAACCCTCAAAGAGTTCACCAATTCCAGACTGGTCAAGGTCCACATCGACACCCCGCAAGGCGTGGTCTCCAATCTCATCTCCCGATACCGTCTGCTGGCCATGCCGGTGGTCGATGAATTTGGTACGCTGATCGGTCAAATCACCATTGACAATTTAATCGACATCATCCAAGAAGAAAATACTGGCTCCCTCATGAAAATGGCCGGTATTGGCTCCAATAAAAACAATGTGTTAGATCAATCTCCCTTTGCCATTTTCAAGACCAGAGTCCCGTGGCTGATCACGGCGTTTATCGCTTATCTACTGGTCTCTGCCATTTTAGAAGGGTTTGAACACACCTTAGCCACCGTTGTGCAACTCGCCTTTTTCTTTCCCATCGTCATCGGCATGTCGGGTAATGCAGGCAGTCAAACCGGAGCGGTGGTGGTACGCGGCTTGGCCTTGGGAAGTATCCACGATGCCCATTTCTTCAAACTGTTATTCAAAGAGTTGGGGATCAATTCCATTCAAGGAAGCTTTTACGGCCTTTGTCTGGCTGCGGCCTCTTACGGGCTGTTTTTTAACCCCCTACTCTCAATAACTTTAGGTATTGCAATGACCTTAAGCATCACCTTTTCCGGTGCCATTGCCATGTCATTGCCCTTTTTCTTCAAAAAGATCGGCGCGGACCCAGCCGTCGCTGCAGGTCCATTGGCTCTGGCGTTTATTGATATGGTGGGTTCCATCAACTATTTAACCGTCGCCTTTTTTGTTTTCAAACTCTGACCATCCTTTTGTTAAGCGAGATGTCCAATGGCTCAAGATGCGGGTTCCATTTATGCATACCTGATCGACAAACGTATCAATACGGCCCGTGCTGTCAGTTGGCAGGAGATCCGCGCATGGCGTCCAGAATCTGAATTTTTGTGGCTAGTCAGCCGGGCCGACGGCATAGAAACACGTCGTTGGTTGCAAACAGAAAGTGGTCTTGACCCACAGATTCTCAATACATTGTTCAGCAATGACAACCGCCCTCACACTATTTTTACGCCAGAAGGGACTTTAATCTCTCTGCGTGCGGTCAATCAAGATACGAAAAAAGATTTGGATGAAGATCTTGTTAGCGTTAACTTGTGGGTGGATTCCAACCGCTGTATTGTGTTGCGTTCCCATGCCACTCAGGCTTGCAGCGAAGTTCGTAACGAGATCAAGGAAGGTCACGTCCCCAATGATACGGGAGAGTTGTTTGCCCTACTCTTGGACAGACTCATGGTGCGCCTGGAATCATTGATCAGTGAGATCGATCATCAACTCGATGAACTGGAAGATAAAATTCTATTGGATGCCACGGATAACGATCAAATGGAGCTTTCCACTTTGCGCCACAGGGTGATCACAGCCCGCCGTTATCTCGTTGCCCAACACAATGTCATCTCCTCCATGTACGGTGGGCGGGCCTTTTGGCTCAGCGACACCTGCAAACGGACGCTCAGAGAATCCAACAGTCACATCAACCGTGCGGTGGAAGATATCAATGCCTGCCGTGAGCGCGCCCTTTTCCTGCAAGATCAAATCACCAACCTAAACTCTCGCGATTTAAACAAAACCATGAAAATTCTGACTGCATTCACAGCAGTCCTGTTGCCCTTAAATGCCTTTACCAGCCTCATGGGAACCAATGTCGAAGGTATTCCAGGCCAAGCAGGAACACCCTCACCATACGCCTTTACTTATGAAGTTCTTATTTGTATTACTATTGTACTTTCGTGTTACTTTATCTTTAAGAAATTGAAGTGGTTTGATTGATTTTGTTATTGCTATCACCGCCTTCCAAACAACTTTTCCAGATCCTTGAGACTAAGCTCCACATAGGTTGGGCGACCATGACCACATTGGCCGGAAAAACAGGTCGTTTCAATTTGCCGCAACAGGGCGTTCATCTCTTCCACGTTCATTCGTCGGTTGGCGCGGACTGAACCATGACAGGCCATGGTGGTCAGTACTTGCTCCAGCCGTTCGGTCAAGGCACTGCTCGCCCCGAACCGTTCAAATTCGGAGGCCAAATCCAGCACCAATGCGCGCGCGGATGCCCCAGCAATTAGGGCAGGAAGTTCACGCACTGCGAAATCATGTCCGCCAAACGGCTCCACCACCACGCCCAACTTCCCCA
>JADFYY010000160.1 GCA_015232825.1 Magnetococcales bacterium | reverse complement strand
GGGATTCTCAATGTCACCCCAGACTCTTTCTCAGGGGATGGTGTGAGTGAAAAAGTGACGGTAGCGGTTCAACAAGGGATGGCCATGGTGGCGGCTGGTGCGGATTTGTTGGATATCGGCGGGGAATCCACCCGTCCTGGGGCGTTGCCTGTCTCTTTGGAAGAGGAGTTGCAACGGGTTGTGCCGGTAGTGCGTGAACTGGCACACCGGGTAAACACACCGATTTCCGTTGACACCAGCAAACCGGAAGTTATGGTGGCGGCCTTAGAGGCTGGTGCGGCACTCATCAACGATGTCACGGCCTTGCGCGGAAGTTGTGAGATGAGCGGTAACATTCAGACCGCCCAGATGTTGGCGGCACGTAGGATTCCGACCATCCTCATGCACATGCAAAATCAGCCAGCGACCATGCAACAGGCTCCGTGCTATACCGATGTGGTGTGTGAAGTCTATGATTTTTTGGCTCAGCGCATTGATTTTTGTCTGCAACAGGGCATCGCGCGCAACCGTCTTCTCTGTGACTTAGGCATTGGATTTGGCAAGAGCCATGACCACAATCTGGCCCTTTTACGCAAGCGTCGGGTGTTTCGTGGACTTGGTGTCCCATTGCTGTTGGGTTTGTCACGCAAACGCCTGATTGGGGCTCTTACTGGGGAAACCGAGCCGAATCGGCGTGATGTTGGCACCCATCTTTTGGGAGTTTTGGCGGATGCCAACATCTTACGGGTTCACGACGTAGCCGGGGCTAAGCAGGCCTTGGCGATTGCCAATGGCTTGTGGCACGCTTCACTGGATGAGGCCGCTTAAGATGAGTACACGCAAACTTTTTGGCACGGATGGCGTGCGTGGTCTGGCCAACTTTCACCCGATGACGGCTGAATCCGCCCTGAAACTCGGACAAGCAGCCGGGCAGGTGTTGCGACGCAAAGATCATCGTTGCACCGTGGTAATTGGCAAGGACACCCGTCTTTCCGGTTACATGTTTGAATCGGCTCTGCGGGCCGGTTTCAACTCGGTAGGGATTCATTGCCTGCATGTGGGAACCATTCCGACACCAGCCGTGGCCTATTTGACCAGGGCCTTACGTGCGGAAATTGGTGTGGTTATCTCGGCCTCTCACAACCCGTTTCATGACAACGGCATCAAGTTTTTTGGTTCCAATGGCATGAAGCTTCCAGATGAGGTGGAACACGAGATTGAACGAATCTTTTTCCAGGAGAACGTGGTCAGATCATTCCCAGAACCCGCTCATGTGGGCAAGGCGCAACGGTTTGAAGATGCCCCTGGACGATACATTGAATTTTGCAAAAACACCTTTCCACGTGAACTCCGCCTGACAGGCATGAAAATCGTCGTGGATTGTGCCCATGGTGCGGCGTACAAAATCGCCCCAGAGGTATTCTGGGAGTTGGGAGCAGAAGAGGTCATCCCCTTGGGGATTGCGCCAAACGGCTTAAATATCAACGATGGTTGTGGTTCCCTTTTTCCGCAACTCATGCGTGCCAAGGTCATGGAAACGAGTGCCGATATTGGCATTGCTTTGGACGGTGATGCGGACCGTTTGCTGGTTTGCGATGAGAAGAGTCGGCTGTTAAATGGTGATCATCTGATGGCCATGAGTGCCCTGATGTTGCTGGAGCATAACACCTTGAAGGGGGGAGGAGTCGTTGGTACGGTCATGTCCAACTTAGGCTTAGAACGATTTCTTAAACCTCTTGGATTGAACCTGTTGCGCGCCAATGTGGGAGACCGTTATGTATTGGAAACCATGCTCGCAACGGGATGCAACTTAGGCGGGGAACAATCTGGCCATCTGCTCTTTTTGGATTATAACACGACGGGTGACGGCATTGTTTCCGCGCTCAAGGTTTTAGAGCGGATGGCCTCCTGTCAGCGTCCCCTTTCAGAGCTATCGGCTGCATTGGAAACCGTACCCCAAGTTTTAAAAAATGTGACCATCCCAAGGGGCAGCAAGCCTCTAGCCAATGAGACTGTACAAGCAGCCATCCAACAAACCGAACAGGCTTTGGCTGGAATTGGACGTTTGCTGGTTCGGAGTTCTGGCACAGAACCCAAAATTCGGGTTATGGCGGAAGGGGACTCACTGGAAACCATTACCACACTGGTAGATGACCTCTGCCTTGTCATTCAACGAAGCGTTAACGAAACAGGGATGTGACGATGCCCCGTTTGACTTTGCCGGATGGAACGATTAAAACTTTTGACGCCCCGTTGACAGTGGAGCAGGTGGCCGCCTCCATTGGGGCTGGTCTGGCCAGAGCGGCTTTGGCAGGACGCATCGATGGTCGTCTGGTGGACTTGACCACTTTGCTCGATGGGGATGGCTCACTGGAAATCATCACCCCGACCTCTGCGGAAGGGTTGGAAATTTTGCGCCACTCCACGAGCCATCTCATGGCTCAGGCGGTCAAGGAGTTGTTTCCGACAGCTCAAGTGACCATTGGTCCGGCGGTGGCCGATGGATTCTATTATGACTTTGACTATGAACGTCCTTTTACTCCAGAAGATTTGGAGGCCATTGAGACGCGCATGGCTCTTTTGGTGTCACAGGATCTACGTATTGAACGAGAGGTAATGTCACGAGATGCGGCTGTGGCGTTGTTTCTTGGATTGGGGGAACACTATAAAGCGGAAATCATTCGTGAAATTCCACAAGATCAAGAGCTGTCCCTCTATCGCCAGGGTACGTTTGTGGATTTATGCCGGGGACCGCATGTTCCTTCGACTGGGCGTTTGAAGGTATTCAAGCTGACCCGTGTGGCTGGGGCTTACTGGCGCGGCAATGCCAACAACAAAATGCTACAGCGCATTTACGGCACGGCCTTTGGGGACAAAAAGGCCTTGAGTGCCTATTTGACCCTGCTGGAGGAGGCAGCCAAACGGGATCATCGTCGTTTGGGTCGGGAGTTGGATCTTTTTTCCATTCAAGATGAGGCGGGTGGTGGGCTGGTACTTTGGCATCCCATGGGAGCCCGCATGCGACAGGTTATTGAAACCTATTGGAAAGAGACGCACGGCCAAGCGGGTTACGAATTTCTCTACACGCCACACATGGCCAATTTGGATTTATGGCGCACATCGGGACATCTGGACTTTTATAGCGAATCCATGTTTAATCCCATGACGGTGGATGAGCAGTCCTATCAAATCCGCCCGATGAACTGTCCGTTTCACATTCTGATTTACCGCTCCAAAATCCGTTCGCATCGGGATCTTCCTTTGCGATGGGCTGAGTTGGGTACGGTTTATCGCTATGAAATGTCGGGGGTTTTGCATGGGTTGTTTCGTGTAAGAGGGTTCACACAAGACGACGCGCACATTTTTTGCCGGGAAAACCAGATTGAAGAGGAGATCAGCGGCATTCTGGACCTTACCTTGCAAACACTGACGACGTTTGGCTTTACGGATTTTGAAATCAATCTTTCCACCCGACCGGCAAAATCGGTGGGTTCCGATGAGATTTGGGAGAAGGCCACGACGGCCCTCAAAAATGCCATCACCCAACGTGGACTTGATTTCATTGAAGATGTTGGAGGTGGTGCCTTTTACGGACCCAAAATTGACGTCAAGATTACCGACGCGATTGGCCGCAAATGGCAATGTTCGACCATCCAATTAGATTTCAATCTTCCTGAGCGTTTTGATATCCGTTACATTGGGGAGGATGGTGAGCGTCATCGACCCATTATGATTCATCGCGCATTGATGGGATCGTTGGAGCGATTTTTTGGCATTTTGATTGAGCATTACGCGGGCCATTTTCCATTGTGGCTTGCGCCTGTGCAGGCGGTTGTACTGACCATTACGGAAGCTTACAATGATTGGGCGATTCAGGTACAAGAGCAATTACGGGCTGCGGGTTTGAGAGTAGAAACAGATTTGCGCAATCAAAAAATTAGCTATAAAATCCGTGAACATGCCATGAAAAAGACTCCTTGGCTGCTGATTGTTGGGGAGCGTGAACAAGCCGAGGGCGCGGTCAGTCCTCGTAACCGTAGTGGCCAGGAGTTGGGTTTGACATCTATTGATATGATTAAACAGCGTCTTGTCTTGGAAGCCAGCACCCGGACAGCGACTCAATAACTTTTTAAGGAGATACGATCATCATTAAACCGACTATTATCAAGGATCGTGCGCCACCGCCGCCGACAGACACCACACGCATCAATGAGCAGATCCGCATTCCTGAGGTCCGCCTGATTGACGAGAAGGGTGTACAGGTTGGGGTTGTCAGCAGCTATGAGGCGTTGCGTCGAGCTGTGGAGGTTGGTCAAGATCTGGTGGAGGTGGCCCCAGATGCCAGACCACCCGTATGCAAGATCATGGACTATGCCAAGTTCAAGTACCAAAAATCGGTACGGGAGAGGATTGCCCGCAAGAAGCAGGTTCGTATCGAGATCAAGGAAGTCAAATTTCGTCCAGGAACGGACACGCATGACTTTGACGTCAAGCTAAGAAGTATGCGAAAATTTCTGGAGGATGGAGACAAGGTCAAATGCACTTTGCGTTTTCGTGGGCGTGAAATGGCCCATCAGGAGCTAGGCATGGCTTTGCTCAAGCGTGTTGAGGTTGCGGTGGAGGATATGGCCAAAGTTGAACAGACCCCCAAGTTGATGGGACGTCAAATCACGATGGTGGTGGCTCCGTCGCAGTCGGCAAAAACCAAAAAAGTACCTTAAAAACAACACTTAACCGAGGGATCGGAAATGCCCAAGATCAAAACTCACCGGGGCGCGGCCAAACGGTTTTCAGCCACCGGATCGGGAAAATTAAGACGGAACAAAGCTTTCAAGCGTCACATTTTGACCAAAAAGAGTCCCAAATCCAAACGCAACATGCAGGGCCACTGTCTGTTGGCCGCTGTGGACTGTGCATCAGTCAAGCAGATGTTGCCTAATTTATAACCCTAACGCTTAAAAGTAGCCGAGTTTGATTGGTTACTAGCAAGAGAGAGCTTTTCAGCAAGGAGACTTACCCACATGCCGCGCATTAAACGAGGCGTTCCAGCGCATGCACGCCACAAGAAAATTCTGGATCGTGCCAAGGGCTATCGGTGTCGCAACGGCAGTTGCTATCGGATTGCTTTAGAAAAAGTTGAAAAAGGTTTGCAATACGCTTATCGGGATCGCAGAAACCGCAAGCGTGATTTTCGTCGTCTGTGGATTGTCCGCATTAACGCGGCTGCGCGTTTGAGCGGTCTTTCTTACAGTCTGTTTATTTCGGGTTTAGCCAAGAGCGGGATTGAGTTAGACCGCAAGGTATTAGCGGATTTGGCGGTCCATGCACCGGAAGATTTTGCTCGTCTGGCCGAAAACGCCAAAGTCGCCCTGGCTGGATAGAATCTTTTTTGGAAAAAAGAGAGAGAGGGGTCTGGAACCGTAAACTCCACTGACCCCTTCTTTTTTTTAAAAATCCTTCAAAACAGTAACCTCTTTTTTTTAAATTGAACGACTCATGCATGCATTACTTCTGCAACTCAAACAAACTGCCCTCACCGAACTAGAATCCGCCACCTCCCCTACTGACCTGGAACAAATCCGGGTGCAAACCTTGGGAAAAAAAGGCTCCTTGACCCAAATTCTGCGCGGTCTTGGCCAAGTAGCCGAGGCAGAACGGTCGGCCATTGGGACATTAGCCAATGCGTTCAAGAGCGAATTTTCGGCTGCGTTCACCCGTCGTCAAGAGCAACTCAAAGAGTTAGAACTCAAAAATCGCCTGGATCAAGAGTGGGTAGATGTGACCCTACCTGGACGAGGTCGCATGCGTGGTGGCATCC
>JADFYY010000015.1 GCA_015232825.1 Magnetococcales bacterium | reverse complement strand
TGCTTGCAAACAAACGGTATTACAGCGAAATTATTGCGATTGGACTCTGCCTTGGTGGACTCACATTCAACAATCCAATGGAATATATGCGGGGTGCCAATATTTTATCTGAACGTATTTTAGAGTTGAATAATCTGTCCGACCAGACCCACTATAGAGATTTCAATCAAAGCGATGCAATGAAACACTTGAGTCTGTATTGTTTTCTGATTATTCCAGCAACAGTTTATTTACTAGACCTAAAAACCGCTGATAAAAATCAAGTATTAGAACTTTTTAACCTAATGCGCTCAATCGTACCCTATGCCTGGATATTTTTCGACGGTGAGTCCGTCGTGCCGACGGTATCCATGGAGGATTTAGAGCAACCTGAAATTCTTAAATCACGCTTATTAAAAACTAAAAATTTAGCAAATAAGATTATAAATATAAGTTACGAGGAACTAGCATCGCTTTTGCAATCAAACGATAGCAAAGAAGATTTAATGTTGGTGCTTTTAATATTGCTCACACAAAACACTTTCGATTCTTCATACCTTTGTGGCATGACGTTGGCCTACAAAGGTTACCAACACCCTTTGATTGCATTCGTTATCAGTGTCGGAAATTTACTTTCCGACACTTTGGCTAACCAAGAACACTGGAACAACGATTTGCGACGCCAAATCAATCTCATGCCTGAAGCAAAACAAAAGATTTTTTACAATACAATAGTATGCCCAATTTTAACAATGCAGATCGCAAGAATTTCATTTGAAAACAATGAAAAAGAATTTATTTTTAACAAAAAAAGTAGAGAGTTGTTGCTAAATTTGCACGAAGTCATTAAATCCGCTTCGCCTCTTTATAGCAAGTTTTTCGACTGGGAAAGTTCTGTACCCCCCGTGACTATGGAAGCCATCCGCTATCAGGGTTACGCAAAGTCTCGCTTGATTCGCAACTTACTCCCCCCACTAGACAAACCACGAGCCAAACGTCGTGTGGTTGTGGCACTGCCAAAAACCACGTTGCCTCGCGTGTGGCTGGAGTTGGCCAATATGGGACCACGTCTGACCTCTGCTTTCAATCAATATGGCTGGCAGACCGAACTGGTCGGTTTACAATGGGACAATCTACCTGAGCAAGCCAATAGACTGGTAGAAAAATGTCTGAGTATGGATGCAGAACTGCTCATTCTTGACGTAACAATGCCTCAGGAATTGCAAAAAAAAATGATTGCCCAACTCAAAATGCACAAGCCGTCCATCAAGGTGGCCATTTTGTTTTATGACGAATGGGCGATGCAATTCTCACAAATCCGGGAATACGCCACTGTGTTCGATATATTATGGTCGATGGCTGCACCCGACTTGCCCATATGGAAAGAACCACAGATTTCAAAAAAAGTATTTAAAAGCTTTATTCCAATAGGAGTCAATGTCGGCGGGATCAATCACCCCCTGAAACCACAAATGCTTTTTTCTGGGAATTATACAAACTGGCCCCGTCTTTACTTGTTATTGATCACCGAGAACCGTTTGCCAACTCCCATCATCAAAAAAATATGCACCCATCACGGAGATGGTCTGCCCGCGCTTGTCAGTTATGAACACTATATGCAAGGCCTTATGGATGCGACCTGCTGCATCAGCCTAGCCTTACGCAAGGATGATCTCTCTTGTGTTATTACCGGACGGATTCCTGATATATTGCGCAGTGGGTCATTGCTTGTTCAAGAAACCACATCATCCCATCTGGACAATTTTATGATCTCTGGAGAACACTATTTAGAATTTTCCTCACTGTCCGAGTTGGAAGCCATTGCACACTTTATTGCCAACTCCCCTTCAGAAGCCGAAGAGATTCGTCGGCGTGGCTTTGCATTCTATTGTGAACATTACAACGATGATAAACTTGTCGGCTATCTTGATTATTTTTGCTTTCACTCGTGAGCAATATCCATGAAAGAAAAAGAGATTCAGTTGGGACTTTACCGAAAAGTCTATCTGACCCGTCGGGCTGAAGATCTCATCCGCGCTCATTATCTTGAGGATGGAATGAAAACACCGATGCATATGTCCACAGGCGGTGAAGCCATTTCCTCTGGCATCTGTGAGGCCTTACAGGCAGAAGATCAGGTTTTGGGAACCTACCGCAGTCATGCCCTTTACTTGTCAAGAACCGGTGAAAGCGACCTGTTTTTTGCCGAAATGTATGGCAAAGCCACAGGAATGGCCAAAGGGAAAGGAGGATCCATGCATCTTACCGCCGCCGATGAGGGACTGATATGCACCTCTGCAATTGTGGCCTCCAACATTCCTGTTGCTTTGGGTGCGGCCTTTGCCAACAAAATGGCGGGCAAAGAGTCTGTGGTAGCGGTTTTTTTTGGCGATGGAGCCATTGATGAAGGTGTTTTTTGGGAAAGCTTGAACGCAGCCTGCCTAATGGGTCTGCGCGTGCTGTTTGTTTGCGAGGACAATGGCTACGCAGTCCATATTCCAGCCCACAAACGGCATGGATACCAATCCATCACCACCATTGTCTCTGGCTTTGAGTGCGATGTCTGGCAGTCGGACTCAACCGATGCTTGGCAAATCTATCTTCTTGCCCAACAGGCGCGTGCTGCGGCGATCCAAAACAACCGGCCCGGTTTCTTGCACCTTAAATACTATCGTTATCTTGAACATGTGGGCGTATTTGAGGATTTTAAAGCTGGATACCGATCCCGAACAGAATTTGAACCTTGGTTGGAACGGGATCCTGTCAAAATTCAGAGAGAAAACCTATTACGCTGGTTGACCGAAGAAGCGGTTCTTCTATTGGAAAAACAAATCGATCAACAAATCGAGACCAGTCTGCAACGCGCCATGGAAGCCCCCTTTGCGGATCACTCCGAGCTACTGATGGATCTCTACGCATGAGCAGAATGATCACCTATCGGGATGCTTTGGTCGAAGCGGTTACCCACGAAATGCGGCGCGATTCCAGTGTCTTTGTCTATGGTATCGATGTGGCGGACCACAAACGAATTTTTGACAGCAACAAGGGCTTGTTGGAAGAGTTTGGACCCAACCGTTGTTTCAATACCCCCTTATCCGAAGATGCCATGACCGGTTTTGGTTTGGGAGCGGCCCTCAATGGTCTACGCCCCATTCACATTCACATGCGTGTGGATTTCATGATTCTGGCCATGAACCAATTGGTCAACATGATATCCAGTTTTCGCTATGGTTCTGGCGGACGATTCAAGGTGCCGTTTGTGGTGCGGGCCATTATCGGTCGGGGATGGGGACAATCTTTCCAGCATAACAAGTCTTTACACTCCTGGGTGGCACATATTCCTGGTCTCAAGGTGATCATGCCCACCTCCCCCAAGGATGCGCTGGGCATGACCATGGCTGCCATTCGTGATGACAATCCTGTCATCAGCATTGAACACCGTTGGCTGTACGATGCGTTAGGAGCGGTTTCTCACACAGCGGAAACCCAACCTTTGACTGGCGCGGAGGTGATTCATCCAGGAAACGATATCACGATCCTTGCCACGTCCTGGATGAATATCGAAGCCAAACAGGCGGCAGAAGTTCTGGGTCGCAGGGGCGTCACCGTGGAAGTTGTGGATGCCCGCAGCATCTCCCCCTTTGATGAGACAGTATTGGTTGAATCTGTCAATAAAACCGGTTATTGTATTGTAGCGGATAATGATTGGGTGCATTGTGGTTTTGGGGCTGAGGTGGCGGCACGGATCTCCCACACCTGTTTTGGACGTCTCAAGGCCCCTGTGGAAAGATTGGGGTTTGCACCCACTCCATGCCCTTGTACGCGACCTCTAGAAAATGCCTTCTACACAGGTGCAACAGAAATCATTCGCACCATCGAGTCCATGTTAAAACTTTCCCCCACGGATTTGAGCGGCGAGCATTTTTTTTCATATGAAAAAAAATTCAAAGGGCCATTTTAAAATTAATATCAACGACTGGAGATAGATGTGAATAATCAGGCTACAATACGCAATGAAAAAGAAATTGTCATCTACCACGTTGGTGGAGCCGGAGAGTATGGACCAGTGATGACTGTGATCCAGCACATGGCCCCTCATGTACGTTTGGTGGTTTTTGAAGCGCGCAACGATACCGATGACTTTGAAGTCTCACGGACATATACCGAAAATGGCATTCCAACCACTGTCATTTTTAAAGGGGTGGATGGGGGAGTTGGGAATGCCAAATTTTATGTCACAAAATATCCATTGAGCAGCAGTTTGCTACCCTCATCGCCGCTGGCAGCCATTGAGAACTGCGAATATTGGTGGTGTCACACCTGGGCTCAAAATACCGAGCTTGACCATGTGATCATGGTGGATACGGTGACCATCGACGATATCATGGACATGGGCGCAGTCCCCCCCCCAGACATTATCAGCATTGATGCCCAAGGGGCTGAATTGCGCATTTTACAAGGCGCAGTCAAGGCATTGACTAAAGCCCTTTGTGTCGTATCAGAAGTGGAATTTCATGAAATTTACGATGGACAAGGCTTGTTCGATGACCAAATGAAGTTGCTTACGGAAAAAGGATATCGCTTATTTAATATTGCCCACCAACAAAAATGGCATCCTGGACCAGCGGTTGGCGAAGGCTTTTTGACAGTTGGCGAGGCCTGTTTCATGCGTTATGCGGCGGACCTTCCTTATATTCCTGGCAAACGTGGTTATGTTCCTATCGAGACCATGACAGACGTACAACTGATGAGACTGGCCGCCATTGCATTGTCATTCAAGGCTTATGGGTATGCCTATTCCTTGGGAATCGCGTTGCGTCAACGCAATCCAGAACTTTTTGCAGAGTACAGTTCAACGCCAAAGTACGAATTTATCGCTCAATTGGTGAATATTCTGGATGGAGGAAAGGAGCAATATTTACGGAATCCTCGTTACTGGATAGATGAGGTGCGTGTCTTTTTTTCATAGAGAGGATGTATGAGCTATCCAGGCCTGGAACTCTACAAAAAATTGTATCTTGCTCGTCGTTGCGAAGAGTATATTGTCAAATATTATCCTCAAAACGACATGAAAACGCCGATGCATATGTCCATGGGTCAAGAAGCCGTTGCCGTGGGTGTCTGTCATGCCGTGGGCTCCACTGGCTTGGTCTTAGCGACATACCGGAGCCATGCAGCCTTTTTGGCGCATACACAGAATGTACCGTTATTTTTTTCAGAGCTGTATGGACGTGTTAACGGACTGGCCAACGGCAAGTCTGGTTCCATGCATCTGGCCGACCCTGATCACGGTCATTGGGGATCTTCGGGTATCGTGGCCTCGACAATCCCAATAGCACTAGGGCTGGCCTTTGCTCAAAAACGCAAGAATACCGGTGCGACCACAGTCGTATTTTTCGGGGACGGTGCGATTGATGAGGGCAGTTTCTGGGAAAGCATCAATGTAGCCGCTCTGATGAAACTGCCGGTGCTTTTTGTCTGTGAGGACAACGGTTATGCTGTGCATACTCCAAGCAAAAAACGGCACGGATATGATTCTATTGTGGATATTGTCGGACAGTTCCGTTGCGCCACCTTCTCTGATGACAGCAATGATGTGGAGAGTATCTGCAACATGACGCAACAGGCATTGTCCATAATCCAGGCGGGGGGTGGTCCTGTTTTTTTACATATCAAATGTTATCGCTATTTGGAACATGTTGGCATCAACGATGATATGAAAGATGCGTATCGACCCGTCGAGATCCAAGAAGCTTGGCTTAAGAAAGATTGTTTGGTGCTGCAGCGGTTACGATTGATCAACGAACAGGGTGTGGAGGAGATCGTCATTCAACAATTGGAAGAGCAAGTGGAGACCTCTATCCATCACAGCATTGTAGCGGCAAAACAATACTCTTCACCAGACCCCTCACAGCTTTTTCATGGGGTTTTCTATGAGGAAAATTGATTACTGCCAGGCGTTGAATGAGGCATTGCATCAAGAAATGGCCAAAAATCCTGATATTTTCGTTTTCGGAATTGGCGTGCCTGATCATAAAAGTGTGTTTGGTTCTACACGCGGATTATTGGAAACTTTCGGGCCGGATCGGTGTTTTGACACCCCTTTGTGCGAAGATAGCATGACCGGGTTTGCCCTTGGAGCGGCCTTGGGAGGAATGCGACCCGTTCATATTCATATCCGGGTGGATTTTTTGCTGTTGGCCATGAACCAGATTGTCAACATGATTGCCAGTTATAATTATTCTCTTGGTGGCAAGGTCAAATTACCCATCGTAATCAGGACCATTATTGGCAGGGGGTGGGGGCAAGGGATGCACCACAGTAAAAGCCTTCAATCTTATTTTGCCCATATTCCAGGATTGAAGGTAGTCATGCCCACGACTCCTCGTGATGCAAAAGGATTGTTGACTGCGGCCCTGCGAGACAACAATCCTGTCATTTTTATTGAACATCGATGGTTGTATTGGGCGGAAAATGATGTCCCAGAGGGTGAATTCTTAATTCCGCTTGGTCAAGGCAACATTTTGAGAGAAGGAACAGATCTGACGATTGTTGCCACTTCGTGGATGAACGTTGAGGCTTTGCGAGCAGCCGACCTGTTGGCAAAGCAAGGGGTTTATGTTGAAGTGGTTGACCCTAGAACCATTGCGCCATTGGATGAAGCTTTGATCCTTCGATCCGTAGAAAAAACCGGACACTGCTTGGTGGCGGATAACGATTGGGTGGAATGCGGATTTAGCGCGGAGGTGGCGGCACGGGTTGCAGAAAAATGCTTTGGTCGGCTCAAATCGCCAGTACGGCGACTCGGTTTTGCCCATACCCCCTGCCCGACGGTAAGATGTTTGGAAGATGAGTTCTATCCAAATGCCAAACGCATCGTTGCTGTTATTCATGAAATGTTGGGTTTGCCACCGATTGATCTGTCTGGCGAGTTCAGTTACAGCCATGAAAGCCGCTTTAAAGGGCCCTTTTAAAACCGCTTATTTTAAAAATTAATTACTTGACAACCCGGTAAATGACAATGAAACAAGTTAAAATTGAGGATTTTGCCGCATCATTCAAAACGGTCGAGCAAGAGATTGAGGCTTGTTGCAGAGACAAGATCGAAGGTGTCGATTTTCGTTATCGTATCATCGATGGGGAAGAGCGTGATTTGTTGTTGTTGAAAATTCTAAAAAAGATCGATGAGGATACCCAGATTGTTGGGGCTCCTGAACGCACGCAACGTTGGGAAGAGGGTTGGGCGGAAAATTTGAAAGATTTTATTGAAAGCCATTATGATTTGGAGAAACTTGTCCCAAAATTCATTCGCCCCAACCAGCCGTTGCGTTTGGGAAACCATTATGTGCAAGCAGTCAACCCACTGTTTGAATTGGACTATCTGAAGGTTTACCGCCAATGGATTTTCACCAAATATTTTGAACGATTTGAATCTGTTTATGAATTTGGCGCAGGGACTGGATTTAACTTACATGCATTATCAGAATTATATCCCACAAAAAATTTGCATGGTTTAGACTTTGTTGCTTCTTCCGTGGAGCTGATTGGCACCATTGGTAAGGCAAAAAACAAAAAAATTTATGGACATTTGTTTGACATGATTCATCCTGATCGGGAATTCCGACTTGCGGATAACAGTATCGTATTCACGTTTGGCTCGCTAGAGCAACTGTCCGGTAGGATTGACGCCTTTTTTGCATATTTGCTCTCGCAACCGTTTGAGTTGTGTGTTCACGTTGAACCCGTCATTGATCTTTATGATCAGGAGACTCTCTTTGACTATCTGGCTTATCGCTTTCATAAAAAAAGAGGGTATACCCAAAATCTGTTAGGCACCCTTCGTCGTTTGGAGCAGGAGGGCAAGGCCGAGATCATTCAGATCGTGCGTCCACGCTTTGCGAGTCTACTGATGGAAGGTTACACTCTGATCGTTTGGCGACCGGTACGCTGATGGACTTTGAAATTCAAGAAAAGATTGCATTGGTCACGGGTGGAACCCATGGCATTGGTCGCGCCATTGTTTTTGCTCTAGCCAAGGAAGGGTGTCAAGTTGCGTTCTGTGGTCGGAATCCTGAACGGTTGGCAAGCACTCTGGCAGAACTAGAACAGCGTGGTCACCGAGCCATTGGCATCACCGCTGATGTTTTTAACCGGGAAGATATTGATCGAGTTGTTGACAAGGTTTGCCAGACGTGGGGATCTATTGACATTCTCGTAAACAACGTCGGAGGAGGCGGACGTTGGGGTTCGGAGGTTATCGAGGAAACCCCGGAAAAGGTTTGGATGGAAGTTTACGAAAAAAATGTATTGGCAGCAATGCGATTTACCATGAAAGCAATACCAGGGATGCGCCAAAAAAAGTGGGGACGCATTATTACCATCACTTCAATTTGTGGTTTAGAGGGGGGATGCCGTCCATGGTTTGGCATGGCAAAGGCAGCTCAAACCAGCATGATGAAAAACTTGGCCCAGAATAAAGCCTTGGTGCGTGACGGCATCACCTTCAATAGTGTGGCCCCTGGCGCAATCATGATTCCTGACACTGGATGGGCCGAAGCAGAACAGCGTGATCCAGTCGGTTTTGCGCAATTGCTAGACGAGAGCTATCCCCTTGGTCGCTTGGGGACCACGGAAGAGGTGGCGGATCTTGTCGTCTTTATTGCATCCAAGAGATCTGCCCTGATCAATGGAGCCGCCATCGTGGTGGATGGTGGCGAGAGCAACATTATGTGATATTGGAGAGATAAAATTTGATCAAAGATGAAGTATTAAAAGCCTTTTTTGGTAAAAATATTTTGGTTACAGGTGGCACGGGCATGATCGGACGTGAAATTGCCATCATGCTTGCCAACGCTGGGGCCCATGTGCGCGTGGTCTCTCTGGATCGCATCTCCATTGCCGACACCATAGAACATGTCTATGGAGATCTGACCGATTTCAACCTGTGCAAAAACGTGACTAGGGACATGGATGCCGTATTTCATGTTGCTGGCATCAAGGGTTCTGTTGAGGTCACTCAATCCAAACCGGCCAGTTTTTTTGTTCCTCTACTTATGTTCAATACCAATATTTTGGAAGCCAGTCGCCTGAACAAAGTGCCAAAACTGGTCTACACCAGCTCCATCGGTGCCTATGCCAGTGCCGAGATTTTCAAAGAAAGCGAGGGATTGGACGACGGCCCTCCCATGGATATGTATCCAGGCTGGGCCAAACGCATGGCTGAAATGCAAATCCGCGCTTATGCTGCCCAGTACGGCATGGAAAATTTTTCAGTGGTACGACCTTGCAACGTCTATGGCCCTGGGGATAATTTTGACCCAAAAAACGCCATGGTCATTCCAACGCTCCTATCACGCATCGACAACAAGGAGGATCCTGTGGTGGTCTGGGGGGACGGTTCGGCTATCCGAGATTTTGCCTTCAGTCGCGATGTAGCCGAAGGAACCATCCTGGCGTTGCATCATGGCACACGCGGTCGCTATGTCAATCTGGGAAGCGGTCTGGGGGTCACCATCCGCGAACTGGTAGAGACTTTGCACAGTTTCCTTGATTTCAACTACCGCTTCGATACAACCAAGCCCGCCGGTTTTCCACGCCGCATCATGGACATCACCCTGGCACGCCAATGGATTGATTACAACCCTACCACCTCCTTGCGTGAAGGATTAGAAGAGACTTGGCAGTGGTTCCTGGCCAATCAAAATGAATTCAAATGTAAAAAGAACTATTTCGCCGATCAATAAATACCATGATACCTATAGAAAAAACAAAATTGGACGGTGTGCTGCTGATAAAACCTCAAATTTTTGAGGATTTCCGTGGCTGCTATGCCATGACCTACAACGAACTAGCTTACTCCGAGGCTTTCAAGGCTTGTGGAGTAGAGAGCCTCCATTTTGTCGAAGACGATATTTCCGTCTCCCGCAAGCATGTTTTGCGCGGGATTCACGGTGATCACAATACCTGGAAATTGATCAGTTGCCTGGAAGGCAGCTTCTATCTGGTTGTGATCAACAATATTTCAAATCACCCCCAGTATCGGCAATGGACCTCTTTTACCCTTTCCGAGTACAATCGCTGGCAAGTATTGGTGCCATCTGGGTTTGGCAACGGGCATCTCGTCTTGAGCGAGCGCGCCATTTTCAGCTACAAACAAAGTGCCTATTACAATCCAGATGGCCAGTTCACCCTGTTGTGGAATGACCCTGCATTGGATATCTGGTGGCCAGTTCAGACCCCACTGGTCTCACAACGCGATCAAGTGGGACATTTTGTGCGTTAAGCATCGCCAAGGAGCGAAACATGTTCTTGACAGGCAAGAAGGTATTGGTCACCGGTGGAGCCGGTTTTGTGGGAACCAATTTGATTAAAAGATTGCTGGTCGAAGGGGCTATCGTGCGCGCCACCTTGCATAACAAACCAGCACAGATCAACGCCTCCGCCGTGGAATGGGTCTCTTGTGATCTGGAACGACCGGAAGAGTGCGCACGTGTCTGCCAGGACATGGAGTATGTATTCCTATGCGCAGCCGTCACATCTGGGGCCGCAGTAATGGAACAGACCCCTCTAGCGCATCTGACCCCCAACTTGGTAATGAATGCCCGAATGCTAGAAGCCGCCTATGGGGCTGGTGTGAACAAACTGCTTTTTATCAGCACCAACACGGTCTATCCGGTCACAGACCATCCGGTCAAAGAAGGGGATGTCAATAATGATTTCTTTGAAAAATATTTTATCGTCGCCTGGATGAAACGTTTTTCAGAGATCCTTTGCGAAATGTACACCACCCGCATCAAGCGTCCCATGCAAACCGTCGTGGTGCGTCCAGGAAACATCTACGGCCCTTATGATGACTTTGAATGGGAGACTTCACACGTCCTGCCCGCACTGATGCGCCGTGTGGTGGAACGCCATGACCCAATCACCGTCTGGGGAGACGGCATGGACATCAAAGATTTTATTTATGTGGATGACCTAGTCAATGGTCTGCTTTTGGCCATGGAAAAAATGTCCGGCTTCCAACCCATTAACCTAGCGAGCGGCCAAGCGTATCGTTTACGGGATCTTTTGCCTCTGATGTGCCAGATCGATGGCTATCCTGATGCCCAAGTCATGTTTGATGCCAGCAAGCCAACCATGATCCCCAAGCGTCTGATTGATCCCTCCCTGGCCAAAGAGATGCTTGAATTCGAAGCGAACACGCCCATCGAAGAGGGATTGCGACGCACCATGGCTTGGTATCGAAACCGGTCATGATTATCACCCGAACCCCTTTCCGCATCTCATTTTTTGGAGGAGGAACCGATTATCCGGCTTGGTATCACAAACAGGGTGGTGCGGTACTCAGTGTTGGAATCAATAAATATTGTTTTATCACGTTGCGCTATCTACCACCATTTTTCAACTACCACTTTCGGATCCAATGTTACAGAAAAGAAGAAACCCAAACCATTGATGAGATCCAACACCCTTCCGTGCGAGAGTGTTTACGCTTTACAAACATAAAAAAAGGGGTGGAAATCGTCCATAGTGCGGATCTGCCATCCCAGGCTGGACTGGGTTCAAGCTCCACTTTTACGGTGGGGCTTCTGCACGCACTGTTTACCCTAAAAAATAAAATGCTCACAAAACGGGAGTTGGCACTCAATGCCATTCATGTGGAGCAAAATTTAATCCAAGAACATGTTGGCTCCCAAGATCAAACCATAGCCGCCTTTGGTGGGCTGAATAAGATTGAATTTGGCGGCCCACAACATATTTTGGTGCGACCGATTGCGATGCGCCAGGAAAAGTTAGAACTTCTTCAAAACCACCTAATGTTGTTTTTTACCGGTTTCTCCAGAAATGCTTCTGACATTGCCTCTGAACAAATCAGACTCACCGCAAGCAAAACCACCGAACTGCACAAAATGATGGAACTGACAGAGGAAGCGATTTCGATTTTATTGTCTGAAGAGGATCGCCTGGATGATTTTGGACTGTTACTGCACGAACAATGGATGATCAAACGTGGCATGACCCATTTGGTTTCCACCCAACAGATTGATGATATCTATGCGGCAGGTTTGCAGGCTGGTGCCTTGGGAGGGAAACTGCTCGGTGCTGGAGGAGGTGGATTTATGCTTTTTTTTGTTCGTCCAGAAGATCAGCCTCACATGCATAAAACATTCAATCATCTTCTCCATGTACCGATCCGCTTTGACCACACAGGTAGCCAAGTCATCTATTATGGCAATCATTCCTGACCCATGAGGCAAACACCATGACCAAACAAGCCGTCATTCTCGCTGGTGGTCAAGGCACCCGGCTTGGATCACTGACCATGCAGACACCCAAACCCATGCTGCCAGTGGCTGGACGCCCCTTTCTGGAATATCTGGTCTGGAACCTCTACCAACAGGGCATCCAGGACATCATCCTTTCATGCGGCTATCTGGGTGAACAGATTGTTAACCATTTCAACAAAAAACGATGGGGCAAGCTGACAATTCGCGGATTCATCGAACCCAATCCACTCGGCACAGGTGGCGCATTGCGGTATCTGTCAACTGAGTTGGAAAGCCATTTTTTCCTGCTAAATGGCGATACCCTTTTTGACATCCAATATCTGGATCTGCCTCTTCCATCCAGCTCCCCATCTTGCGTCATGGCATTACGCCAAGTGCCAAACGCCTCACGCTATGGTCAGGTTGAAATGCAAGAAAAACGAATTGTGCGTTTCCTGGAAAAAGCACCGAATCCCCACCCCGGCCTGATCAACGCCGGGGTGTGCTGGATGAATCGCGATCTTGTGGCGTATTTGCCAGAGGGAATATCCTCTATTGAACGGGATCTGTTCCCACGGTTAGCGAATGAAAATCAACTTTTTGGTAAAATTTATGAAAATTATTTTATTGATATTGGTATAATTAATGATTATGATAAAGCTAATTTGGACCTCACCTCGATTTCAGCACAAATACCAAAAACTTTTGGTATTTACGGCTAATGTAAACGAAATATAGTATTTTCTATACTGTAAGTATAAAACTTTTTCCGCATCCATCTAAAGAGTCGATTGGGTGGAATGATCTTAATCAAGACGATTGCGATGCGGTCCAGGGGGGTAGGTAGTTTGGCGATAATCGCACCGAGATAATGAATATTCAGGCGAATCCCTTTTTCCTTGTCAGAGAAGCAATTGAGCGTCGATTCCTTTTCACACCCAGACATATCACTGTTATGATTGACCGGGTCGATCAATCCATGCTCGACAGTAAAGTCATACAGTCGGGTTCCTTTAGTGGGTAGAGTGGTGGAATAGGCCGCATAGGTCACATTGGCTTTTTTGCTGAGTATAATCGTGGACAGATCATCTTCCAAGGTGGATTCTGGTGCAGCCAGCATATAATTGACCCATGTATTAATATTATAAGCTCGGATCATTTTAAGTCGTTCTACAATATCGACATCCTTCATTTTTCTGCCAAGAACAACCTCGCGTACATGCTTTGATGTGCTATCCACCGACAAATGTACAGAATAGCAACCCGCCTTGTTGAGCAGAGAGAGCAAATCATGCTCAACGCGATCAAACCGCAGAAAGCAGTTAAAAGGAATATTGATCCGCCTCTGGTATTTTTCCGCAAACTCCTCCAACCAGTCATCAGCCCTTAATGCGAACAAATCATCGCCGAATTTAATAAAATCGGTTCGATATCGGGCCTTGACGTGTTCAATCTCTTGAATCACGCGCTCTGGAGAAAAACGCCGAACCACTGGACCTTTGCCACGATAGAGTTCATGATAAAAATTATTTGCGCAATAGGTACACTTAAATGGACACCCTCGCGATGCATAAAAAGTTTTTTTTGGCGTATGTTTTAAAAAAGAGTTGCTAAGCACCAAATCCCGATCTGGAAAGGGCAAATCATCCAGGTTACGAATAACAGATCGTACAGGATTGATTCCTTTGACTGTAATGAGATTGTCCACATCATCAAAAGATTCCCCTTTTTGGACGCGCAGCAAAAAATCTTGGAAGGCAAGATCCCCTTCACCAACACAGAAGGCATCCACACCAGCCTGATCAAACGTTTCTGGAGAAAATGTCGGATGCGGTCCCCCCATAATGGAGATAAAAGGGTGCCGATTGTGTGCAGCAGCATGGGCCTTGACAATGGCTTCAAAACTATAATTTAACACGGAATAAGCCACAATATCGGGCTTGATCTGAGAGACCATCTCCACCAGGGAGGAGTCGCGCAGACAACAAAAATAGGTTAAATGCCCCAAGGCCTTGGCAATACCCGACAGGTAGGCTACTGCGATATGATCGGCATAATCCAACTGACCGATGCAAAAAATAATTTTCATATCGGTTCCAACAGCCAACGGGAGATCACAGCCACAGCAAGCATGACATAAATTTCACCACTTTGGATCATCTGGGTGAGTTGTTTACGAGAAAGAAGGACCACCTCCTCAATTTCGTCATCCGGTGGCTTGCGATTGTCAAACTCTTCTTGAGTGAGATCGACTTGAAACAGAGAGATACGGCAAGGGTGGCGGTTTGGAAATATGCTGAGAGCATGGAGCGGCTCTATTCTGGCCAAGTTGTCGATGAAGATTCCGGTCTCTTCTTCAAGTTCGCGACGCATACCCTGTTGTGGTGTCTCCAGGTTCCGTGCAATTCCCCCGGCTGGCAACTCCAACGGGCAATCATTGATCAATGGACGTTTGACACGCACCATGACCACCCAGTGCCGTTCCACAATCGGCAGAATGGCACCCTGTGCTTCGCTCTCCTCAATCGTGTAGTACCCGCCGCGATTACGCAGAGCAAACCATGGATTGGTATGAAGTGTTTCGACTGGCTGCAAATGGGGACAAATTAACGTATTCATAATCTTCTTTTGTTTCTAACGTGTGAGAAACAACCCACCCGCCCCCACTCGTTCACGCCAGTAGGCGAGCAGGTCGGCCATGGTCTTTTCGAATGGAATTTCAGTTTTCCAACCCGTATGGCGGCTAAATTTACCAGTATCGGGGATCTGCAGATCCGCATCAATGGGTCGCAAACGGTTGGGATCCACCTCCACACGAATCCGATCTTGTGCAGGCGAGAGCGCGAGCAAATGATCCAACATCTGACGAATGGTGCAATGGAACGCGCCACCAATATTATAATATTCCCCAGGAATGGGATTGACCGTAACCAGCATGTAATAAGCCCGCACTGCGTCACGCACATCGGCCCAGGTACGCATGGAATCCAAATTTCCCACCTGAATCACGGGTGGAATCCTGCCCGCTTCGATCATGGCGATCTGTTTGGCAAAGGTGGATTCGGCAAACACATCGCCGCGACGTGGGCCGGTATGGGTGAACATGCGGGTTGTCATCACCTTTTGACCATACGCCTCGGCGTGGTAGCGTCCCAGCAGATCGGTTCCCACTTTGGAGATGGCGTAGGGTGAAGCCGGGTGAAACGAACACTCTTCGTGGATGGGCAGCTTGTCTGGAGAAACCCGACCAAACACCTCGGATGAGGCACAAACATGAATCACTGGATCAATACCTGGACAGAAACGCAACGCCTCAAGCAGACGAGAGGTGCCATTGATGTTGGTATCCAGCGTATCATCTGGCGAGGAAAAACTGGTCTTGGGATAACTTTGGGCGGCCAAATGAAAGACATAATCCGGTTTGACCTGATGGACCACATGCTGCAAGGAGAGATAATCCCGCAGATCCGCATAGTGTTGAAAGACACGGTCTCCGGTATTGATGCGTGGCAACAGATGGGTGATGTTATCCAGCATGCTACGCCACCGGCAGAGGCCATGAATCTCCCAATCGGTATGCGCCAACAAAAAGTCAGCCAGATGAGAACCAACCATCCCGGTGATCCCGGTGATCAATGCGCGTGCAGTCATGCTGTTTTCCTAACCAATACCAAACAAAAAAAACGGGTTGGCCCATCATGAATACAAAGACGCATTTTTTCAAGTTTTTCTTAACGTGGTATCGGGGTGGACAGCTCCGAACTCCTGTCCACCCCGCTTTTGATCAGAAATTTTTGGTGAATTTAAGCACGACGCGATCACTGGCATTGTCGCCAGAGAGAATGCGGCCATCTCTGTCCGTTCCATAGAAAGAGAGATCCACACTAAACCCCAGAATCTCTTTGGAGACCCCAAAGCTGTAATCATTGTAGCTGTTGGGGTTGCCCACTGTGGCCGGATTGTCAAAATTTTTCCCGGCTGTGTAACCATAATGGGCTGCAACGACAAACTCCTGTGGCAAATCGTAAGTCAATGCGCCTTCGACATAGTATGCTGACTTGTTATTAGAAGAGACCGAAAGGGACGGACCAAAAAAATCATTGGAGTATGAATACTTGGCACTCATGCCCAACCCGTTGATTTTATAGGATCCCCCCAGGTAGACCTCATTGAAGTCATACTGTAATCTACCAGCGGCACCCGGATAATCATAATGGATCACCCCCACATCCAGCTTCAGGCCAGAGCTGAACTCATAGGCAAACCCACCAAAAAGATCCAACTCCATGCTGGCTTCGCTGTTATCGTCAAAGTCCACAGAGGATGCCCAAGCCCCGGCATACAGACCCGTGGCATGATTGACCGTGATCCCCCCCTGAACCGCCGCATGCTTGTCCGATTGTGAGACGCCGCGCCAGACATAATTCGTCGTCATGGACATATTGGAACCGATGTCAAAATCACCGACCTTCGTTCCAGCCATGGCTGGAGAGGCGATGGAAACTCCAGCAAGCAGTAAAAACAACCCTTTCGTAATGTTACACATATTAAAGATCTCCCGATCCTAGAAGTTATAGCCACGTTCGCCATGGAGTGAAATATCCAACCCAGTACTTTCCGCTTCCTCGTCCACCCGCAACCCGACCAAAAGATCGATCAGCTTGAGCAAAACATAGGAGACAATCGCACAGTAGACCCCAGTAGAGACCACGCTTAAAGCTTGCACACTGAGTTGATCGACCATTTCCAGTCCTTTGGAGAATCCGACCCCACCCAGAGAGGGTGAAGCAAAAACCCCCGTCAAAATAGCCCCAACAATACCGCCCACACCATGCACACCAAAGGCATCCAGAGAGTCGTCATAGCCCATGGCCCGTTTGAGAGTGGTGGCACCAAAGAAACAAACCACGCCAGCAATCGCCCCAAGAGCCAAGGCTCCCATGGGTCCAACAAAGCCAGACGCCGGGGTGATGGCCACCAAACCCGCCACAGCTCCAGTGGTCAGACCCAAGGCACTCGGTTTACCATGCGCATTCCACTCCATGAACATCCAAGAGAGAGCCGCCATGGCACTCGCGAGTTGTGTCACCACCATGGCCATACCAGCCGCACCATTGGCTGCAGCCGCGCTGCCAGCATTAAAGCCAAACCAACCCACCCAAAGCATCCCCGCCCCTGTCACCGTTAAAGTCAAACTGTGAGGAGGCATGGCCACATTGGGAAACCCTTTGCGCTTACCCAAAACCAGAGCCGTCACCAACCCGGCAATCCCCGCATTGACATGAACCACCGTGCCACCGGCATAATCAAGAATACCTTTTGTCATCATCCATCCACCACCCCAGACCCAGTGACAGATTGGGAAGTAGACCAGAGTCACCCAGAGTCCCATAAAGAGCAGCATGGCGGAAAACTTCATCCGTTCGGCAAAGGCCCCAACGATCAAGGCCGGGGTAATGATGGCAAAGGTCAATTGGAAAGTGAGGAAAACCGCTTCTGGAATGGTTCCAGTAAGCGACTCGCCCTTGATTCCGACGAGAAACGCCTTGCTCATTCCACCGATCCATGGATTACTCGCCCCACCATCGCTGAATGCGATGGAGTAGCCGTAAAGACTCCACAAGACCGTCACCAAGGCGGTGATAGCAAAACACTGCATAAATACCGACAATGCATTTTTGGTACGCACCATGCCACCATAAAAGAGTGCCAAACCGGGAAGTGTCATGAAGAGGACAAGCGCGGTGGCCGTCAGCATCCAAGCGGTATCCCCAGAGTTGAGGGTTGGGGGAATCTCTTCGGCCCAGGCCTTAACAGGCAACCATAAAGCTGGCGAGACAGAGGCCATGAACAAGAATTTACGGGGGGTCTTCATGGGTATTGCTCCTTTTTTATACAACGCCTATAAAACGTCTGGTCCGTTTTCGCCGGTGCGGATGCGCACGGAATATTCAATGGGCATGACAAAAATTTTGCCATCGCCGATTTTGCCTGTTTTGGCCGCATTGCGAATTGCTTCCACGACCTGATCGAGTTGCCCAGCATGTATGGCCACTTCCAATTTGATCTTAGGGAGAAAATCCACCTGATACTCCGCCCCCCGATAGAGTTCGGAGTGGCCTTTCTGGCGTCCAAACCCCCGTACTTCTGTCACGGTCATGCCCGTGATGCCAATTGCGCTCAACGCCTCCCGAACTTCGTCCAACTTAAACGGTTTGATGATGGCCGTGACCCACTTCATGGTTTCTCTCCTGTGAGGTTGCCGATTAAAAAAAATGCATCCGATATCTTTCCATAAGGCAACCCCTATGCCACGATCAACAATTAATTGATTTTTAATAAAAAAATTCTTTTTGAGAGCGTTATCGAAATGTATTATGCTCCCAATCATGCCTATTTTTTAATCACACCATAAATCAACATGCTCAATACCTGCGCACAAAGATCCAGCTTGACGACAGATTCATGATCGTCTATTCTCATAAATTGAATTTTAAAGAAATACCAATTCAAACGATCTTTCAGACCCATCATGACAGCCTCTACCGTGCCAAACAGAAATTAACGCCGAATGAATTGAAAAGTTTCCTGTTGGCCTCCAAAACGCCACGATTGGATTTATTGGAATCGCATGGCTTCAAACTGACTGGTCAAAAGGGGGTATATGGAACTGAATATCCTCAATTCAGTCGATTGCGTTTAATTGTATTGAACGAACTGGCCGATCTGCCGCATAATGCCTTGGTCAAATGTTTCGCCAGTAGGGAGCAGGAGTGGCATAAAGGGTTTTCTCGTATGATCGGTCGCGGTCTAACCAAGATCTCAAGGGATTTTGAATATATTATCTCAGGCATCAGGAGTGTGCGCATGAAAAGAATGACGGGAAATGTGGAACCGGCAGGCTGGACGCCAGAGGCGGTAATGGACTTGGGACGGCGGGCGTGGTTTGAGGCTATGATGAACGCTATGCCTGAAGAAAAATTGTTTCAATTTCGCAGAGCAGTTAATATCCGCGAAGGGGGCGAGGCAAAAATTATTCTACGTCAATTGACCCGACGTTTCGGCCCTTTGCCATCGGCCATCCAAGAAAAAATTGCCCAAGCCAATGCAGAATCTCTGGAGCTTTGGGGTGATCGAGTGCTGGATGCGGATTCCCTGGAAAATGTGTTCGCAACGGATCCACCGGTTTCGACTCATTGATTATGAATTTAAACAGTGCGTAGAGTCGAAATCGTGAGGATGGTCTGTGCGCCATGAGCCACATAGGCTTAGTTTTAAAAAAACAGATAAATTATTTTAAAAATAGTTAAAATTTGCAATAATTAAACTTTAATTAACCTTTAAAGGTATTCTTTGCAATTCTCTATCATCTCACACTCCAAATCAGATAATTTAGTCGCATTGGATCAGGTCGGCATAGGGAAAACGGGCGGAAACGTTCCGATTCCTGGCATATGGGCATAATTCCAAACTTTTGCATCCAATGAAGAGGAGTCGCTCATTTTTTTTACCAATAGTTCCTGTTTGTTCTTGCCAATGATTTCCTATTTTGATAATATTTATCTCGGAGGCTTTGTTGCCATTATGGCACATTGCCTTTTTTTATGCCTTGAATGCAGGAATCAACGACGGAATCAGCTTGAATCCCCATATATCGTCACCACCAAGCGTGCGATGACAATAACGCAACTGAAGAACCTTGTCCGCCAAAATGGCAAGCTCCTCCCTTCTTGGTTCGGTCATTCTCGACAATTTCACCCCCCATGAAATGATGTAGGCCACCAAGTCGGCCACCTGGATCAAGGTGGTCAGGTCGCTGTGTACAAACATCGGTTCAGGGATCACCAACCTAGCCCGCTTGCGACCATTTTCTGTACGCAAAAAATATCCTTCCATCTGACGGATCAGCAAATGGCTCTTACTTTTTTCCAACTCATCAAAAATCACAATGCCCATTTGTCCACGTTGCCGCACATTCAGAAAGTGATGAAATCGCTCAAAGAGATAGGCGTAATCCTTACGCAAAACGCGCATAACTTCATCCAGGTCAGTCAGGGTCATAGACCGTTGGGCCGATTGCGGAATAATGCTGGCAAAGGCTTGACAGGAGTAATCCTGACATAACGTCAGCACCCACTCCACATAGCCGATCTTAGCTTGGGCCAATGCGGTCAACTGCCTCCTCGTGACGTTGGCACCATCTGTCAAGGCCTGAAGTGCCAACTGACGGCGTTCAATCCCCGGAATTGGACCATCCTGTGCTGCCAAGCGAAACGTTTTTCTTTTTAAGATTTTTTTTGCTTTGGCCTCTTGGTCCCTCTGTTGATAGCGACGTGTGCCAAAAAAATGTTCCTGCGCCTTACCGATTTCCTGGATAAGTGGCCAGAGTTGACGGTCTTCAACAGCCACACCAGCCAAAACCTCGTAAGGGGATTCACCCCGGTCTTGACCGCTTTCATCAATGAAGAGCAACCAACTCATATCGTTCCCCTCCCGCGACACCACGCCGGTTAGATATTCTTGTCAATTGGGCAGCCCGTTCAGCGGCAATTTTTTTCAACAGTATTGATGCGGGTTCGTCGTTGGGATCCTGAGGAACCAATTGGCAGGAAAAGGCGGCTTTGAGGATAGAGTTGATGGCCTCCACCTGACAACCACGCAATCCCTGGGAAAAAAAAACTCCCGCACAGCAACCCCAAAAGATGCGTGACGATCAAAACCAGCCATATTCTGAATGGTCCACCCGCCACCCTCCAACAGCGCATCAATTTTTCGTCTGGCAATCTGCTCTGGTTCCACGGATATTCCTTTGTCATCAGCTCTTGAAAAATTCAATAATATGACACTCTGATCATGATCACAATATAAAAATCTAACTGATCACTCCGCATATCAATTAATTTTTGTTTAAGCGTGTTAAACCTCTCGATTAAGACAGAAAAAAAACGCCCATTTGTTAAACGCAACACAAAACAATATACCTAACAATCAAGCAGATACTAGACCAATCATTCATTTTTGCCAAAATAATCAAGGCTCTATCATGAATAATAGTTTATTTATTGGTTAAATTTAAAAATTTATAGACGGACATCGAAACTATAGGAAATCGATCATAATGTTTACCAATGACTTCCTGTTTTGATAAAATATTTATATAGTGTATTGTCTTTTTTATCTCCTAAGCGCGTAAGTGCTGGGTCGTGACAGCAACCTCACATCTGGACAAAAGCACGATGACAAACTCTACCAAGAGCCAAGGCAAAACCTGCTGGCATTGTCTGCTGGGCAAGATGTTGGAGGAGCCGCTAACCCGACTCAAGGTGAGGGAAAGCAGTGGACCGAGGAACAAAGGGCGTGGCTGTGCGATGGGCTACGCGACACATCGGCCAAAGAGCTGTTAATCGAGTTCAAATTTACCGAAAGTATAAACGAAGAGGCCATTGGAAATCTCTTCATCAATGACAGCCTCTACCGTGCCAAGCAGAAATTAACGCCGAATGAATTGAAAAGTTTCCTGTTGGCCTCCAAAACGCCACGATTGGATTTATTGGAATCGCATGGCTTCAAACTGACTGGTCAAAAGGGGGTATATGGAACTGAATATCCTCAATTCAGTCGATTGCGTTTAATTGTATTGAACGAACTGGCCGATCTGCCGCATAATGCCTTGGTCAAATGTTTCGCCAGTAGGGAGCAGGAGTGGCATAAAGGGGGTTCTCGTATGATCGGTCGCGGTCTAACCAAGATCTCAAGGGATTTTGAATATATTATCTCAGGCATCAGGAGTGTGCGCATGAAAAGAATGACGGGAAATGTGGAACCGGCAGGCTGGACGCCAGAGGCGGTAATGGACTTGGGACGGCGGGCGTGGTTTGAGGCTATGATGAACGCTATGCCTGAAGAAAAATTGTTTCAATTTCGCAGAGCAGTTAATATCCGCGAAGGGGGCGAGGCAAAAATTATTCTACGTCAATTGACCCGACGTTTCGGCCCTTTGCCATCGGCCATCCAAGAAAAAATTGCCCAAGCCAATGCAGAGTCTCTGGAGCTTTGGGGTGATCGAGTGCTGGATGCGGATTCCCTGGAAAATGTGTTCGCAACGGATCCACCGGTTTCGACTCATTGATTATTAAAAAATCACCAATCAAGACCTTTTTTGGAAGCGACCAACAACAATGAATAAAATAATTTATAAATTACAAGAATTACTAAGTGCGAATATTTTTCAAAATAAAATACTACTGATCATCAACGATCAAAATGTATCTCTGCTTCCCTGGGAGAAAAACCGCTTCCAAGAAAGGATAACCTTCACCAACTCTCCGCAAGGGTTGGAGGAGTGCGCACGCCATCTGGAACAACACCCCTTACCGGGGGCCATCCATCTACTCGCCGACATCTTGGAAGAAGAGTTGCACCGGGAAGTTTTGCCGCAACTGTCAGGCATCAATCGCCGCAACATGATCCGGCAACGACAGAAACGACTGTTTCGTCAAACCCCCTATTGCCTAGCCGAATCCCAGGGACAAAGTCAACCTGGATTTGAACGGATCCTCTTCTGCGGTTTGACCCAACCCAACCGCATTCAACCCTGGATCCAATTGTTTCAGCACCACCACCGGGTCATTGCTGGGCTGTGGTCACTCCCCCTACTCAGTCGCGGTCTGCTCCAACGGGCCACTTCAACTCGTAGCGATCATACCCTGTTGATTAGTTTCAATGGACAAGGCCAGAGACAAACCTGTTTTCATGAAGGTCGCACTGTTTTGAGCCGCATGATCCCTGGCACACCCGAAACCCCTCAAGCTGCTGCTGTCTCGATGTTCCAGGAAGTAGAAAAAACACGCATGTATCTTGCCAGTCTACGTCTGGTTCCCAAAGAGAGCCTCATACAGGCCTTTATCCTCTCTCCTGCCTCCCTGACAGAGAGTCTCTCGGAACGCATTGCTCTCAACCAAACTCCCAAGGTAAATTATCACCTACTCAAAACAAACGAGGTCGCCAGTCAACTCAACCTGATCGAAGCCCCAGAGACCAATGACTCGGACATCTTGTTTGGTCACTTCCTGATGACCTTCCCCTACGAGTCCGAACGCTATCCTTTGCCAATGGGGTCAACATGGCTTGATCAACTTCCCGCATGGCTTGTTCCCTGGCAAAAAAGAGACTCCTTACCCCAGGTCGAACCGGGCGAAACCAAAACACCTCAGTTACGACGCATGGGGGATCTATTGGTGGAAAAAGGGGCCATCACCTTTGACCAACTCTCTATTGCCCTAACAGAACAAAACCGCACGCAGCAACCCTTAGGCAAAATCCTGGTCGCATTGCGTTTTCTCACCGAAAAGCAATTACGCGATATGTTGGGCACACTTTTGCAACACGAAAGCATTGATCTCGCCTCGGACAAACTGGATCCGCAAGCCACCCGGATGGTTCCAAAAGAGTTCGCCAAACGCCATGGTGTCATTCCTGTGGCCTGGAATCCTGAACAAAAACAGTTGGTGGTCGCCATGGCCAACACCATGGACATGGTCACTCTTGACCGCCTTTTGACCCATCTGCCACCCGGCACCACCATCGAATCAAAACTGGCCACCGAAACCGAAGTCACTGAAGCCTTGGATCGCATCTATGGCTTTGAACTCTCGGTGGATGGTATACTGCGTGAAATCGAAAGCGGCGAAGTGGATCTGGAAAGCCTTCCAGCCCATGTTGGCGAATTCAGCCATCCCGTGGTCCGTCTGGTCAATGCCCTACTGGTGGACGCCATCAAAAACGATGCCTCAGACATCCATTTCGGTCCCATGGATGGCTTTATTCAAATCCGCTACCGCATCGATGGGGTTTTGCGGCAAATTCGCTCACTGCATCAAAAATTTCAGTCTGCCCTCACGGTGCGTCTCAAGGTGATGAGTACCATGGACATCGCAGAGACCCGCCTTCCGCAAGACGGACACTTCGCCTTGACCATGGCAGGCCGAACCATCGATTTCCGTGCCTCCACTCAACCCACTCTTTATGGCGAAAACATCGTCTTGCGCATTCTGGATCGTGCCAGACGCATTCTGAACATGAACGCCCTAGGACTCTCCGCGCATAATTACCAACGCATCGAACAGATGTTATCCATACCAGAGGGAATCATTCTGGTCACCGGTCCCACGGGAAGCGGCAAGACCACAACGCTCTACTCCATCATGTCCACCTTGAATGCCACCGAACGCAACATCATGACCCAGGAGGATCCAGTGGAATACCCCATGCCCTCCATTTTGCAAACCTCGGTCAACGAGGCGATTAAACTGGATTTTGCCAGCGGTATCCGTTCTATTTTGCGTCAGGATCCAGACATCATTCTGGTGGGTGAAATCCGCGACATCGAAACCGCACAAATGGCCTTGCGCGCCGCCATGACCGGTCATCAAGTTTTCAGCACCTTACATACCAATTCCGCCTTGGCAGCCATTCCCCGTTTGCTCAACATGGGACTAGAACCCCACACCCTATCCGGTCACATCACAGGTGTATTGGCACAACGTCTGGTGCGACGTTTATGCCCACAATGCAAACGTCCTCAACCCCTGGATGGTGCAGCACGTCAAGCCCTGCGTCTGTCCGATAACGAGGCAACCCAGATTACGACCATTTTTCAAGCCGTTGGCTGTCCGGCCTGCGGCGAGACCGGTTTTAAAGGACGACTCTGTGTCATGGAAGCCCTGGTTACCGATGATGAATTTCATGACCTGATCTCTCGTCGCGCCCATCCGGTGGAGTTCCGTCAAGCCGCCAAAAAACAAGGGTTCCAAACCTTATGGAATGATGCCGTTCGTCATGTTCTCGACGGCACGACCTCCATTGACGAAATCACCCGCATTCTGGGGCGGGCCGTTATTCACTAGACTGACATTGCAGGTTTTTTATGCCAAAATATCACTATAAATCCACGAACAATTCAGGAAAAATCCAAAAAGGCGTCATGGATGCCGCCAACCTGGATGACCTGGAACTTCGACTGGACCGCCTGGGACTGATGTTGATCAGTCATAAACTCCTCAAGGGCAACCAGGGGCAAGGTTTTTTCAAAGGTCGCGGTATCACCCGCAAGGAGATCATCCTCTTTTGTTTCCACATGGAACAATTGACCCGCGCTGGCGTACCCATTCTAAAAGGGCTCTCCGATTTCCGCGATGCGGTTGACAACCCCCGCTTCAAAGCTGTAGCGGTCTCTTTGGTTGAGGATGTGCAAAGTGGCAAAACTCTTTCGGATGCGTTGGCTGGGCATCCGCACATTTTCAACGCGATTTTTGTGCAACTGGTTCTCATGGGTGAGCGCACCGGTCAACTGGAGGAGATTTTCTTAGATCTGGCCTCCTCCCTAAAATGGGAAGATGAACTGGCCGCCCAAACCAAAAAGGTGATGATGTATCCTTCTGTGGTGAGCGTTGTCGTGATTGCACTGGTCTTTTTTATGATGATTTTCTTGGTCCCGCAACTGATGGCATTCATTCTCGAAATGGGTCAAACCCCTCCCATCCACACCCTAGCACTCATTGCCACCTCCAACTTTATCGTGGAATGGTGGCCTGTACTCATAACCATGCCGATCAGTCTATTCATTACCATCAAGTTTTTGACCCGCACCAGCAAGGCGGCACGCAGAAAGGTGGATGACCTAACCTTAAAAATATGGTTATTTGGTCCTCTGTTACGCAAAATCATTCTGGTCCGTTTTTCCAATGCCTTTGCCTTGATGTACAAATCTGGCATCACGGTACTGGAGGCCTTGCGCATCTGCGAGGGGCTCTCCTCCAATCTGGTGATCCAGGAGGCGTTGCAACGGGTACAAGAACTGGTGGCCGAAGGCAAAGAGATCAGCGGCAGTTTTGCGCAGGTCAAACTTTTCCCCCCTCTGGTTTTGAGCATGTTGCAGGTGGGTGAAGCCACTGGTGGGTTGGATCGCTCCATGAAAAACGTCAGTTACTTCTTTGATCGGGAGGTCAAAGATACCGTCGGCAAAATGGAAACCATGATTGAACCCGCATTGACCGTTATTTTGGGTGGTATTATGGGATGGGTGATCCTCTCGGTCCTAGGACCGGTCTATGACCTCATTGCCAAGGTATAAAACCCGCCATGCCCCAACATCTCTTCCTATGCATCACCAACCATCATCTGGTGGCCTACCCATGGGAGAACAACACGTTTGGGGAAGCGACGACCTTTGAGCAGGGGGGAAATGACCTTGCAGGCTTTCAAGAGTATCTGAATGCCGTCCCTGGTCCATTTACCGCCTTCATCCTGATCGACATGACCGAGGAAGACCTCAAACTAGAGCGTTTCCCCCGTCTCAATGCATTCAACCGCACAGAAATGTTGGAAAGTCGTTCCAACCGACTGTTGCGTAACACCCAGTTTCGACACGTCACTCTATTAGGACGGGATCCCCTAGATAAAACACGGGATTGTGTGCTTTTTTCTGGGCTAACCGAACCCGATGAAACGGTGCTGCCCTGGTTGAAAATTCTGCATGATCGCCGCATCTCTTTGGCGGGCATCTGGTCAATTCCTTTGCTGACGCCCCGACTCTTTCGCGATCAGATCGATCCCAAACAAACGGATGTGTTATTATTGAGTATCAATTCAGGGGGTTTAAGACAAACTTTTCTCCATGATGGACAAATTGCCATCAGTCGTTTGAGTCGCCAACCCACTTTTGAAGCCGAAGAGTTAGTGCCTTTTCTGCATGGAGAAATCTCCCGCATGCAAGGTTATCTGGCCAGTCAACGACTCTACAGTTGGAGTTCTGAACTGCATGTCTATATTTTATGTCACCCGGCCCTGTTCACTCTGATGCAGGCCGGTCCAAAAAGTATCGGCACAACCCGCATCCATCCCCTAGACGTAACCCAACTGACCGCGCAGGTCAAACTGCAAAACCCTTTATCTACCGGAAAAATGGACCGCCTATTTGGGCAATGCATCTTGAGTTGGCGCATTCCCAACCATTACGCCAGACCAGAAGATACCCTTATTTTCCAAACCCTCCGCATGGGGAAACATTTGCAGTGGATTTCAATCGGGCTTTTGGCCATCAGTTTGATTGTCTGCTTGCTCTTTTTTGGGCTTGGCCGTTCGTTGCAAGATCAACTGCCCGACCTGTCACGTCAAGCCGAAGAGATTCAACAGCAGATGAAAAAAAATCCGGTTTCACAAAACTCTTTGGAAGGCGAGAGGGTCATCAATACCGTCACTTGGGCCGAACTTCTGCAAGACCATACCTTGGATCCTACTCCCGCTTTCACGGCCATTGGTCAAATTTTGAACAAGAACAAAACATTAATTCTCGACAAACTAGAATGGACCACATCAGACAACACCCATTCGCCCGCGATTAATGCACCTCCAGCGAGAACACGTCCCCAAGAGATGCAAAAAGAAAAACAATTCTTACAGGTATCCGGGCAGGTCCATCCATTCAACTCACTCAAAGAAGCGATGCAGACTGTAGAACAGTTTATCCAAGAGTTGCGCACTTTGCCCGAATGCCTGGAGGTACAGCCTCTACAAATGCCCATGAACATCGGACAAAATGTGGTGGTTGAGGGGGGAGATACCTCTAAACAACAGGACAAGGCGATATTTAATTTAAAAATCCAATTTGCTACTCAAAAAAAACACAATGAAAAAAAACCGGATTGAATGGAAAATGTTGACCAGGGGTCTAATGATCCTGGGCTTCTCCCTACTGTTGGATGTTGGGTTGATCACGGTTGGATGGTATTATAACGACGATGCGGAGGTCTCTTTGGAGGAGTTGCAAAAAAAGATCGCCTCACTGCGTGCGCAATTAAAAAAACAAGAGAATCAAAGCCAGATTTTGGCCATGATGCAACCCAAATATGACGCACTGCGCCAACTAGGGGCAATCGGTCCTGAACCTCGCCTGCAATGGGTGGAAGCCCTCCATGAGGCTGAGACCACATTGAAACTGCCAACGCCGATTCGTTACAAGCTGGATCCGATCCGTCTTTACACCCCTCCGTTCCCCTTGCCACAGGGCCAAGGATTTCAACTGTATGCCAGTCGGATGGAGTTGACCCTTGGGCTGGTTCACGAAGGAGATCTGTTTGACCTGATGGATTTTTTGGAGAAAAAAAAGGTAGGATTCTTCCAATTCACGCAGTGCAAACTCGATACAATGACCAATGAACCACTGGAAGGGAAAAAGCTCAAGGCAGGCGTCAACCTAAAAGGGATGTGCCTTTTGGAATGGTTTACTTTTCAGTCCATGGACAACAAAACCTCATGAGCCGACTTCATCACCATTTCTGGAAAGCCCTCATCCTCTTAACCGGCTTCGCCCTTGGAGGGCCAGCATTTGCAGACTCCTGGCCCACGCTTGGACGTCTTTTCACTACCCCGGAAACCCGCGACCTCCTCAACAAGACGCGCTCAGGCAAGCCTAGTTTTGCGACTGATCAAAAAATTTTTGATCAGTCCGATCACAAAGATGGCTTGTCCATACCCATTGGTCCCCGTTATCTTTCCATCAGTGGCATGGTACTCAAGGAGAACGGGGCCCATTCGATTTGGCTCAACGGCAAAAATATTGAGACCGCCAAAGGTTTTGTCGGCGAGAATTATCGCCTTGAACCGACCACCGACCCCTCTCGCGGGGTACACATTATTTTAATGGAGGATCCAACCCCCTTTTTGCTTTTACCAGGACAAACTCTGGATGCGGAAGAAAAGAAAATTCGACCCACCCATGAAATCCCGGCACAGACTCGCAAAACCGCCACACGCGGCGGGGATCCTGAGCTGCCAGAAGAACCAAAAACGACCCAAGCAATACCACAAGAAGAGAAACCAACCCCTGCGGATGCCATTGATCCAGAAAAAATCTTTGCCAATGCAAAAAAAGTCAAGGAAGCTGGTAAACCGGGAGGATTGGAAGGATTGATAAAAACGTCCAAGGAGGTGATCCATGCCATCCAATAAATCACACAATCGGGAACGTGGCGCGGCTTTATTGGTCGTCATGTCAATCGTCCTGATGGCTGGAACCTCCATGGCCATAGAGGCTTTATTGATCAAAAGCAAACGGAGTCGGGCTGACCAAAAGGCCAGTATTGCCATGGTTGAGGCCAAAAAGGCGTTGATTGCGTATGCGGTGATACAAGGAAGACTCCCCTGCCCCTCTCTCACCGACACTTTGAGTGGATATGGTCAAAGTGCAACGGCAAATGCCACTTGTACAGGCCCAGGCCAAAGAGTTAGTTTTTTGCCTTGGACAACATTGGGTTTACCATCCTTGGTTGATGGCGACAAGGCTCCCCTCCTGTATGCGGTTTCTGCTGACTTTCTGAATTCAATTCCCGCCAATTGCCTTCCGGCCAGCCTTCCGGGAAGATTAACCATCAATGGTGGCAGCACCAACTACGCCGCCATTATCATCTCACCTGGAAGTACCCTGTCGCTACTGACCCGCTTACAGGCCAGCAACCCAAGAACCATTCTTGACAGATACCTCGAAGGAACCAATGCCACTCTTGACAGCACCAATTTTCAAGCCACCCGGATCATCACCAAAACGGAAGATGGCACCCTGTTCAATGATCGATTATTGGGCATCGCCTGTGAGGAAATTGTCGGGCAATAATATCTCTCGAAAATTTCAATGGCAATTTTTCCAAAAACGGCTATATTTTGGACATTCATAACGAATTCTGACGTTGATTTTTCGCACAAAGGACACGCAATTGATGCAAGACCAGGAAGAGCAGAACCGGACGGATGATTATGACACGCCATGGAAAACGATTCTGGAGACCTATTTCGAGGATTTTATGGCCTTTTTTCTGCCGGTTGCGCATCAAGGCATCGATTGGTCGCGTGGCGTTGAATTCCTTGATAAAGAATTGGCGCGGATTGCCCATGATGCGGAAATCGGCAACCGAACCATGGACAAACTGGTCAAAGTTTGGCAAAAAAATGGGCAGGAGCGTTGGGTATTGATTCATGCCGAGGTGCAAGGCGAATGGAAAAAAGATTTCTTGTCGCGGATATATACCTACCAATATCGTGCTTTTGATATCAAAAAAATGCCCGTTGTCGGTTTAGTAATCTTAATCGACGAAGAGCCCAACTGGCGA
>JADFYY010000159.1 GCA_015232825.1 Magnetococcales bacterium | reverse complement strand
GATGGAGTGATATATTGAAATGGGAGGGTATAATTGTTTGACAAATATCTAACAGCATTGGCGAGTCTATTCTGGCCTATCGGTGCCAGATCTTCAGCAATTATATTTCTTGTTTTATTAAATGGATCTCGACTTGGGTATTTTCCTGTTCCCCACGATGGGCATTGAGAAAAATATTCTCCAGCCTTCTCAATCAGTAAAGGATCATCATGCATGAGACACTCAAATTGTTTTAGACGATTAATATTGCTTCTACCTTTAATGTCTTCAATCGAAATGCCATCCAATAGAACATAAAACAATAAAAAATCAGGGCAATTCACCTTCCTGTTGATGAGTATTATAGACTCATCAATAACCTCTGAATCAAGTGCCTTTTCACAAAAAAGAATGAGTGCGCCATCGCATTGCATCAACATTTCGTTCAGTCTCTTGTTCCAATCTACGCTCAGCTCTCTTACAAGCTCTTTATCCACAAAGAAGTGATACTCATTTCGATACGTTTCACACAACGATTTAATAAGCTCCTTAGCCTTGTCACTTCTCGTAGCATAACTTATAAAGATGGTGGGAACTCCATCGCGCTGAGTCTTGGCGCAGGCCCTGTCGTAAGTTTCGACAGAGGTAACAAGAGTTGTCGATGAACAGTTTGCCATACTCACGTCCTATTCTCATCCTTTTTTGGAAAGATGGTACACGCATTCCTGGAACCGACCAGTTCCATCAAACCATCAATATAGGCTTGATAGGTAGATGATTTGCGACTGCCGCCCCATTCCAAATCATAACCTGGACAGGCGGTGGCGGCAATGCCCCATATGTAAGGGCTAACATGAATGACACCTTTGGGCTGTTCCCAGTCGATGAACGAGGCTCCCAAATAAAATGGAACGTTGAAAAGCTTCAGTCGCACATCGCAGTTGGGATGCTGTCGTTGAAACTGAGTGAGCCATTCCGTCCACCTTTTGGTCCATTTCTCAAGATCATCAACGCGAATCTTTTTTTCATGCGAATCAAGGTTCTGGACGCTATCCTGATGGGGCATGGACACCCACAGCTTGCGCAGGTCACGATTGAGAATGACCTCACCTTTTTCCAGCTTTTCCAACAAACGATCACCGGTGAGTTGGATGAAAGCAACCTCTCTGGCTTGGGTCAGTCGGCCAGAGAACGGACCAGGAATGGGTTTTCCCGGGGGGGTCAGAGTCACTACCACATGGCGGGAGGAGGCTGGAGCATCGAGGCTCTTGTGGTCACACAAGGGCAGTTCGTCGATGAGCAACCGGGCGGGGCGTACCGAAATGACCACGCCGTGCTTGACGTTGACCTCTGCTTCCTCACCCGCATGAAGTGTTACCTCACACTTTCTTTTCATACCCGGCAGATTAGTACGGATGGTCATGGAGTTGTCCGTACCGAGAAAACGGCGACGGTACTCTTCGTGAAGCAGGATTTGTCCCTTGTCAGCCGCATTCATCACCCGGGCCGCCATGTTGATGGTATCACCGAAGCTATTGAGACGTTTGTTGAAATCCTTAAACAGGGTGACAGAGCCAAAATGTAAACCAATGCGCAACAGCACCGGTTTGCCTGCTTCCAGATTGTACCGTTCGGCCCAGCGCAGCAATGCGGCAAGAAAGGCAAGATGGTCCTTGCGGATATGTTTCAACTTTGTCTTTCTCATGCATACCGGAAAACAGACCGCCATGCCGTCGCCAGTGGGGAGAATGATGCACGTTCTCTTCTTAGGTTTGGGACCCAAGAGTTTCTTGACCACATCATCATCCATATCCCTCACCACTTGCTTCTGATTTTCCACTGAAGCCGTAGAAAAGCCCACAATGTCCACAAACACCACCAACCCCGCATTCTCAGGACTAGGCTTGTTATTAGATGACTGACTCATGCTTATTCCTTCATACCCCATGTCATGACAAAATGGCCGGAATTCCTCGAAGATGAAACCTTTATCTAATGTCCAACTGATCATCCTCATGGATAGGAAGCGTGTTTGGCACCAAGTCCAAAATACTCTGGTACTTAATCATATCACTGCGCCTAGCTCTTTCATGCAACAGATTTACAGTGTCTAGTGCAGAAATTTTCTCTGCAATAGCCGTTACAAATAATTGGTTCATAGAGGCATCTTCCTCCTTAGCCAGACGTCGTGCCGCTTCCATCAATGAGTTGGGCAGTCTCAATGCATATTGGCTCATGTTTTTTCTCCCTCAATAATTGCCAAAATTTCCGTGGAGTCAAGATACGAATGCCGAAGAGCCGCTCTACTTCTACAAAATCTCTTGTGTTAAATGTGACAATAACCTCGGCATTACTAGCTACGGCCAACTCCAGAACCATGTCGTCTTCCGGGTCGGGCAATATCGGTCGCCACAGATAATGCAGTTTCACAGTGTCACAAACTGCTGCAATGACATTAAGAATCACATCGATCTCTTCATGATTCAAAAAAAGATTTCCTGGACGTTTCAGAACAGCTTCGTATTCTAAAAATAATGGAACCGATATCTGGGGGCAGAACGTTTTCATTGGGAGATCTCGAAGCAGAGAGTACGAAGCCCCTTGGTTCGATCTAAGACCGGCTACCAGCACATTGGTATCCAAAACTATCTTCATACCCTGCCCCACATCAACTGTTGAAGGTACTTTCCCAGCCAGTATATCATATCCAATATGATATCATACGGCCCTATGCGATGTCACGATTTATAATGGTCCCAAATTTTCAAACACTGTGATAAACTTTAAATAAGAACAAACGGAAACGACAAACAAAAAAAATGGAGCCGCCCAATTTGGAAAATTCTGCACTAACCATTCCCCAGGCCTTGCAACTGGATGAGACAACCATGACCGCCATTGCGGCCATGACACCTTCCCTGGCCGATCCAGAAGGGGCCATGCGGCGACTGGCGGATTTTGTTCTGACCCATGCCACCAACCATCCAGAAGCCATTGAACTGCTGGCCTACCGTCTGAAGGATCCAGTATGGCGAAACCGACTGGTGACGGCTTTAGGCAACAGTCCCTATTTATCTCATGTCATGACCAAATGGCCGGAATTCCTCGAAGATGAATACCCGTTTCAGGATCCGACCGAATGGCATCGTGGCTTGCTTCCGGCCATCCTGGCTACTGAATCACGCAATGAGACGACTCTCATCTTGCGTCGGCACAAACATCGGACCTTTCTGGGGATCGGGTTACGTGACTTGACCGGCGAGGCCACCTTGCAAGAGACCACTTCAGGTTTGTCCGCTTTGGCGGATGCCAGCCTGGAAGCTGGCTACCGATGGTTAAACCGCTGGTTGAGCCAACGACACGGCCACCCCATGACCCAAACCGAACAGGGGCGACAACCCGCCCGTTTCGTCATTCTGGGCATGGGCAAATTGGGGGCGCAAGAACTCAATTTCTCCTCAGACGTCGATTTAATTTATCTGTACGACGATGATCGCGGTGGCACAGATGGTTCCCGTCCCTTGTCCATCAAAGAATATTTCAACCGCCTGGGTCGCGAACTCATTCGTCTGTTGAGTGAATCCACCTCAGAAGGGATGGTTTTTCGCATTGATCTCCGCCTGCGTCCAGAAGGCGAAACGGGCGACCTGACCCTCTCCCGCCGTTCGGCTGAAATTTATTATGAATCCTGGGGCCGCACCTGGGAGAGGGCTGCCATGATCAAGGCCCGTCCCGTGGCTGGAGATTATTCCCTAGGAGAACAATTTCTACAAAATCTACGCCCATTCGTCTACCGGCGATATCTCGATTTTGCCGCGCTTGATGCCATCCGCGAGATGAAAAGACAGATCGATCAAAAAATCGCTGCCCGTCAGGACTATCATCACAACGTCAAACTGGGGTATGGCGGCATTCGGGAAATTGAATTTTTCGTCCAATGTCAGCAATTGATTCATGGTGGCAAAAATCCTTCGCTGCGTGAGAAGCAAACCGAAACCGTTTTATTAAAACTCGTGGCCGCCAACCTATTACCCGCCAAAAGCGCGAACGCCCTGATCACCAACTACCGGTTCCTGCGCACGGTGGAACATCGTCTGCAAATCGAGCGGGAGCGGCAGACCCATTCCATACCTGAGGATCCAATCGCATTTCTGGCTTTGGCCAAACGCATGGGTTTTGCAACCGCTGCGAGCTTCCGCGCTCGCCTGACCGAAGTCGTCGAGGAAGTTCACGGGATTTACGGTCAGTTGTTCTTTGAAGGTGAACTCACTCAACAAGAGAAAAACAACCCCACGGTACTCGCACTGCTTGAGTGCAATGCAGACGAAACGGCCTCTCTGGAGGCCATTCGACAGGCCGGTTTCGAGAATCCACAACAAGCCATAGGGCTGATCACCATCTTGCGGGATGGGCCCAACCTAACCCGATTGACCGAAGTGGCCCGCCAATGGTATGGCCGCATCGCCATCCCATTGCTAACGGAAATTCTCCAGGCTCCAGATCAAGATATGGCCTTGCATCACGCCGAGGCTTTTTTACGCGGCCTGGGACATCGCGTCAATTACTTGGCATTGCTCAAAGAAAACCCACCGGTTCTCAAGCTGTTGATCCGCCTGTTTGGCACATCCGCCCTTTTATCCCGTTCACTCATTCAACACCCGGAACTGATGGATGGTCTGGTCACCACCGATTTTCTGGGACACTTTCGCAACCGAACCGAATTGACTCATAACCTGAATCAGGCCATGGCCAAGGCCAGCCATCCAGAAGAGACCCTGCAGATTATTCGCGAATTCAAAAACATTGAAACATTGCGCCTTGGCATTCGCGATCTTTCGGGTATTGCAGAACCAACGGAGGTTATGTCTGGGCTCTCCTTGCTGGCCGAGGTCACTCTTAACCGCATTCTGGCGGATGCCCGTAGCGAACTGGTGGCTCGCCATGGCATCCCCCGTTATACCAATGGTCAAGGGGAGCGACTCGAAGCCCCGTTTGCGATTCTGGCCATGGGCAAACTCGGAGGCAAAGAACTGGGTTTCGCCTCTGACCTGGATCTAATTTTCATCCATGGCAGCCAAGGCGAGGATCCTTTTACAGACAGCCCGACCCATTCCATTCCAAACGCTCAGTTTTTCAACCGATTAGGCCAAAAGATCATCACCAGCATCACCACCCTGACGCGAGTTGGCAAGCTGTATGAACTGGACATGCGCCTGCGTCCTTCTGGGGCGTCTGGTCCAGTGGTGACCTCGCTGGACTCTTTTCTGCACTATCAAACCCACGACGCCTGGGTCTGGGAGCATCAAGCCCTGACACGAGCCAGACCTGTTGCTGGTGATGCCCCCTTCATCCAGGCATTAAATGCGGTGATTGCCACGATCTTTACCCGACGTTATGACCCGGCCCTGCTACGCCAGGAGATCAACAGCATGCGCGAGCGCATTGTTGAGGAGAAAAAACCCCCAGCAGGCTGGCTCGACATCAAACAGAGTCGAGGAGGCGTTGTGGATATCGAATTTTTGGTGCAATATCTGATATTAGCCCATGCAGCCGATCACCCGGAAATTGTGCAACCCAATCTGCCCACGGCCTTGCGAGCATTGACCAAAGCGGGTCTGTTGGATAAAGGGGAGTGCCAGATTCTGGAAGAGTCTTACGGATTGTATCGATTCACAGAAAGCCGCCTGCGTTTATTGCATGACCGCTCCGAAAACCGCATCGGCCCAGACGAACGGGTACGGGTCCGCTTGCGACGGTTGTGTCATGCGATGGAAGGCGAAGAGATCATCACCGCATTGGAGAAACAAATGCAAAAAACAATACCGATCTATCGCCACTATTTCGCAACCCATGATGGATGACCTATTTATTTCCGA
>JADFYY010000158.1 GCA_015232825.1 Magnetococcales bacterium | reverse complement strand
CTAGGATGATCGGGGCCACAAGATTGCCATCGATCATTTGCAAGATGGCATAGACAACCAGTGGATGAGCCGATTCCCAAGTCAAGCCCCATTGCAGGATTCCGAGTACGATGACCGGAATCGTCACCACTGCCAGTCCCAGAAAGGGAATGAGGACAGATAGTCCTGTCAGGACCGCCACCAAAAAGGCATACTGAAAGCCAATGAGCATAAAACAGATATAGCTGGAAAGTCCCAAAATGAGCAGTTCCCAGAACTTGCCACGGATGTATCCCCCAACACCTGCGTGGACCTCCAGCATGACCCGGTTGAGCAGGGTGCGCTCTTGTGGAAGGTAGCGTTGGAATGCCGTAAGCAGGTCACTTTTGTCCTTGATGAAGAAAAATACCAGAAAGGGCACCAAAAAAAGATAGACCAGTACCGACAGCAATCTGGGCAGTCCCCCTTTTAGTAGCAGGGAGATGGAATCCGCAGCCCATTCCTGAGTTTTTTCTACCAATCCCAGCAGCATGTTTTCGGCAAAGGGCGAGTTGATCAATCCTGAAGCCGATAAAGTGATCTGGTGCATGAGGGATTTAAGGGTAATGGTGATTTTTGGAATTTCCGTCGAGACCCTGGAGAGTTCATGAATCAGGGCGGGGACGAGAATGAAAAAAAATGCGAGTACCACCAGGATAAACAAACTAAAGACCACCAACACAGCCAACAGACGGGGAATGCGGATCCGTTCCAAGGGGCGGATCATTCCTTCGAGTAGATAGGCAATGATGACGGAGGTAAAATAGGGGGCCAAGGCCGAGCCAAAGAAAATGAGAATCAGTGAGGCTCCCAGCAGAGCCAGAAAGAGCCCGATGAATTGAGGATTTTGTAGGCGTTGCAGGTGTCCAGCAAAAAAAGGCGGCATAAAATAAGGTTCTCCAGATGAGTCAAGTGGACGGTGGGAGAATGACCGTCAGAGTCCCTGGTTGAACATATTGAAAAAGTTTCATGATGTGGGTTCCTTTCATGCGAATGCAACCTGCGGACGCCGGTTGACCCAGTAAGGCGGTATGCGGTGTGCCATGAATATAAATGTAGCGTTCACGGGTATCCACGCCCGGTCCCTTGTTGAAACCCTCTTCAAGACCTTCCAACCATAAAATGCGGGTGGTGATATAATCTTCGTGCGGGGCCGTGCTGGTTACCACAACCTGACCCGTCGGTTGACGACCTTTGAAAACAGTACCCAAGGGGGCATCGTTTCCAATGGCCTCACAGATGCGGTGCAGACCGATGGGTGTGCAACCACTCTCTTGTTGCGTGCCGAAGCCAGCTTTGCCCGTGGAGATGGTCCAGATCCGTTTTTTGGGACGCCTGGATGGCATGCCAAGCAGGATCAGGCGTTGTTTGCCACCAAGAACGACAATGGCGGGCTGGAGACCATCCCAGCCCGCTTGACGCAGCCGTTTTTTGGCTTGTTTTAAAGAGTTACTCATCGCCTCCGAGTATGCCCAGCAGACGCAACAGGCTCAAGAAGAGGTTGAGTATATTGAGATACATGGACAAGGCCGCAACAGAGGGAGAGGTGGCCCAGGGGTTGGTTTTGAGTTGTTGGGTTTCATACAGGATGTAACCTGCGAAGATTACGGATCCTGCGGCGGACATGGCAAAGGAGAGCGCGGTCGAATGCACGAAGAGATTGATCAATCCACCGACCATGATGACGATGAGTCCGGCAAATAGCATGCCGTGCATCATGGAGAGATCCCGTTTGGTGGTCATGGAGTAGACAGAAAGCCCGGTGAAGACCGCGCCGGTCAAAAAGGCGGCCTGTCCCACGACACCTGAAAGTCCCGCACCGATGTAATGGGCGATGACCGGTCCTACGGAAAGACCGGAAATGCCAGTAAAGAGAAACAGGGTGGCGGCGTTTTGAACTTTGAAGGCCAGGAACATGGCCCCAAACATCAGGAGCATCAGGATGATGGGATGTTCGCGGGCAAAGGGCAGGGTCATGCCAACATAGCCTGCGGCTACAGCCACTAAGAGGCTGGAGGCCAACAGGGAGTAAACCTGTTTGAGATAGGTCACCACGTTGTTGTCAACATTCAGTTGAGACTGGACTCCGCCCCAAGGTGAATCTTGGGTGCTTTCGTGGACTGGGTATTTGCGGTCGTTGAGCATTGTAGAGTCTCCGAAGATTTTTGTGAGTGTTGGCAGATTTATTTTTCAAGTTTTATGGAACCAAATGCTTTTGCATTATGTCAATCCTATCAGAATCAAGAAAACTTTGCAATTAAAATTTGCAAAATTGAAGCAGAGATTGGTATACTGTAAGTGTAGGGGGTGATACGCATACGGATGTGCGACCATGAACAGGTTCGCAATTTTTTACTTTCACTAGGATTAAGGTGGATCTCATGACCCTCATCGATGAACAAGCTGTTGATACATTACAAGAAGAAGATTCAAAAGTGGACCGTCGCCGCCGCCCGGAACGGCGGGTGGAGATTCTCCAGGCGGTCATGACGTTGCTGGAAAAGGGCAATCGGCGGGTGACTACCGCAGATTTGGCCACTGAGGTGGGATTGTCTGAGGCGGCCCTCTATCGCCACTTCAGCGGCAAGGAGGCCATTTTTCAGGCATTGACCGAGTATCTGCGGGAGCATCTGCTCCAACCGGCGGAACAGTTCAAAGATACGGGTTCACCGTTGGAGCAATTGCGGCGGCTGTTTGAATATCATATGCGTTTCTTCTCCGAGCATCCTGGTATTTGCCGAATTTTTTTGGTGGAAGGGGTGGTGACCCGTTCGGAGAGCTTGGTGATCGCCTCCGTGGTGCGGGAGTATGGGCAGCAGGTCAAGAATATCATGGTTCGTGCCCAGAAATCTGGGGAATTACCCAAGGATCTGAATCTCGATTCGTCGGCAGAATTTTTGGTGGGACTCTTGCAGTCGTCCACTTTGCGTTTTGTTATGAGTGGGTTCAAGGTTGCACCCGCAGGAGAAGTTTCGGTTTTGTGGACTTTCTTTTGTCGCGGTGTGGGTGCTGAGGAAAAAAATTAGGGAAATTCAAAATTCGGGTTATACCAAAAAGAAGGGGTCTGGAAAGTGCGTTTTCCCAGACCCCTTCTTTTTTTTGGTGCGGATAGCCGGATTTGAACCGGCACGGCGTTAACCACTGCCCCCTCAAGACAGCGTGTCTACCAATTCCACCATATCCGCGCTTGACAGAGAGCTTAGCAAAGGCTTTTATCTTAGGCAATGGTTTTCATTGCTTTGGAGTGAGGATAAATTAAATACCATGTATGATGCACGACCCATCGGCATTTTTGACTCAGGTGTGGGGGGGCTGACGGTTCTGGATGCCTTGGTTCGCCGCTTCCCCAATGAGAGCTTTATCTATCTGGGGGACACGGCGCGGGTGCCGTATGGAACCAAATCGGCCCGTACTGTGGAGCGTTACGTCATTCAGGTGGCGGATTGTTTGTTGCATCGTGGGGTGAAGGGGTTAGTGGTGGCTTGTAATACGGCTTCGGCCTTGGGATTGTCTGCCTTGCATGCCCACTGTCAAACCCCGGTTTTGGGGGTGATTGAACCGGGATGCCGAGCGGCAGCCACCTTGATTACAAAACGGGCTGATTCGGGTCGGGTCGGGGTGATCGGTACTCGTTCCACGGTGGCCAGTGGGGCGTATCCTTATCATCTGGCCCTGCTGAACCCACGGATTCATGTGGTCTCTTTGGCCTGTCCTTTGTTTGTGCCGTTGGCCGAAGAGGGGTGGGTGGATCACCCGGCGGTGCGTATGATCGTGGAGGAGACCTTGGCTCCCTTAATGGATCAACGGTTGGATGCCCTGATTCTTGGCTGCACCCATTATCCGGTTCTCAAGTCGGTGATTGCCGAGGTGATGGGGCCTGAGATTGCCTTGGTGGATTCATCGTCGGCGATGGCCGAGGAGTTGGGGCGTTATTTGGGTGGGGTGATTGTCCCGGCCCCACCCGATCAGGAACAACAATTGGAGTTCTTGGTGACAGATGTGGCGGATCGTTTCAAGGAGATGGCGGCGCGTTTTATCGAGGGCGTGGCTGGTGAATGGGTGAAAATGGTAGATCTTTAATAAAACAGATGGGGATTTAAAAATGATGGATACGCAATGGGTCAAGAGTGTTGATAAAGCCTCGTTTGTTCAGGAGGTTTTAGAGCAATCCAAAACTGTTCCGGTATTGGTGGATTTTTGGGCAACTTGGTGCGGTCCTTGTCGCACCTTGGGGCCGATTTTGGAAAAATTGGCCAATGAAATGAAGGGACGTTTTATTTTGGCCAAGATTGATTCGGATCACAACCCGGAATTGGCGCGTCAATATGGTGTGCGCGGCATTCCATCGGTCAAGTTGTTCATGGATAAGGTCGTGGTGAATGAATTCACTGGGGCGTTGCCTGAGTCGCGTATACGGGATTTTTTGGATAAGGCTTTGCCTTCCGAACAGGACAAGTGGGTTGCTCGGGGGCGTGAGGCCGAAGAGCGGAATGATCTCGAAGGCGCATTAGAGTTGTATCATGCCGTGTTGTCTGCGGAACCGGCCCATGTCGCGGGATTGTTGGGTTTGACTAGGGTGTTGTTGGCACTGGGTCGGATTCCAGAGGCCAATGAAACTTTTGCACGGGTGAAACCTCGTGATCAAGAGAGTGTGGAGGCGAGAAACCTGAAGGCCAAACTGGCTTTTGTCGGGATTCCGGTTGTTGATCAGGACTCCTTGGCTGCAAAGGTGGCGGAGAATCCGTCTGATCTGGCAGCCCGCTTGGCCCTAGGTGAGGCCTTGGTGGCGCAAGAGCAGTACGCGCTTGGGTTGGAGCAGTTTTTGGAAGTGGTACGGGCAAATCGCACGTTTCAAGACGATGCTGGACGCAAGGCGGTGATTCGGGTGTTTGATCTTTTGGGACCGGGACACCCTTTGATTGCTCAGTACCGTCCACGGTTGTCGGCGTTGCTGTTTGCTTGAGAGGTGTCGATGGAGAGATTTGGGTGGGGGAGGAAGCCGATCATGAACAGGCATAAAGGTGGTTCTTTGGATTCCTTTCTGGAGGAGGAGGGAGTATTGGATGAGGTTTCAGTCAAGGCCGGAAAGAGATTGCTGGTGCTGCAATTGGCGGACATCATGAAACGTGAGCGTATAAATAAGTCTCATCTGGCACGGGAACTCAACACCAGTCGATCCCAAGTGGATCGTTTGCTTGACCCGAAAAATACGGCCATTACTTTGGAATCTATGGAGCAGTTGGCGCATGCTGTTGGTAGAGAGTTAAGGGTTGAGTTTGTATAAGTAATTGATATTAATTTAGGATGCTTAAACATATTGGTCGCGTTTATTAACCCTTAAGAATGCCGGGCGGTTTTTGGTGGCATTGCGGTCGGTGAAGGGAAAAGGTACACGCACGACCGTGAGTCTGTCAAAGATCACGATAGGCCTCATCGTCGGCAGGGCCACTCCACTCGGAGAGTGTACTTTCAACTGCCAGCATGTATTCGAGATCAATGGGTTGTACTCGACGTACAGTCGCCGCACCATCAATACCAACTTCCCTCGCAATCGTGTCACCAGCCACAACCTGGAGTGCAGCACGCACATGCTGCGGGATGGTGGTTTGGCCTTTGGTTGTGATTTTGGCAATCGCGAGCATTTTGTTCTCCTGTCATGGCCGCATAAGGTTTGAAGAGATGAGATAGGAAAACAATCACGATGGCATATCTAATAGGGCGTTTCTGGTGTTCCCATGACCCATTTATCAATAGAGTTAACCCATTCAAAATGTTCAATAAATTCTTTTTTAACAGCTAGGTGAAGATTTTCTTCAATAATATCAAATGATGTTTCCC
>JADFYY010000157.1 GCA_015232825.1 Magnetococcales bacterium | reverse complement strand
TACTTCGTGCTTTGAGCATTTTGTCCTGGGGAAAATTGATCTAATTGCGCCAGAATGAATTCAGGGACTTGGTAAAGGCAGGCTGTTAAAGGAGACGAATGATGTTTACCCGACTGGAGTTGACCAACTTCACTGCTTTTGAGCATTTAAACATTGAATTTTCACCAGCAATCAATGTGCTGGTTGGGGCGAATGGTACAGGCAAGACTCATCTGATGAAACTGCTCTATTGTATTCAGGACTCCTTATTACCGCTAAAATCGCTGGAAAATAAACTGGTAGCTGTTTTCAGGCCTGGATATGGTAAATTGCGCAGATTAACCAGACGAGAACAATCTGAATCCGAAACAAAAAGGGAGCATTCCCCATTTGTCAACGATATTATGTTAACATTTAACCGCTTATTTCTGATTATTTTTTTTCTGGACATCTCCTCGTGATCCCGCTATATCAAGATGGGAGGAGGTGTCAAATGACCACAGTGACGAGCAGGACATTCAGTGGGCGCAGGTTCAGTTCTGCGGATCTGGTTGAAATCAAAGAGGTATTGGATAGTTGTTCGGGATTGAGTCGAACGGAACTGGCGAAGACGATCTGCGAACTTCTTGAATGGACCCGCCCCAGCGGGACGCTCAAGAGTCGTGAGTGTCTTGAATTTCTGGAACAGATTGATTCGGAAGGGATCATCAGACTTCCTGATCGACGTCAGACCAGACCATTTGGTTCCACGACTAGGATTCAACCGGCCAAGGATGAGGAATCAATCGTGCTGGCTGGTAGTGTAGAACAGTTCGATCCCGTGAGATTGGAGCAGGTTGGTGACCGAACTGGACGGGATTTGTGGCGAGGGATGGTGGAACGCCACCACTACCTCGGTTACAAGGTTCCCTTTGGGGCCAGTTTGAGCTATTTCATTCGAGTCTCCCGCCCAACCTCATTAATCGTGGGCTGTATGCAGTTTTCCAGCCCAGCTTGGCGGATGGAGGATCGGGATCAATGGATTGGCTGGGATGATGAGCGGCGAGGGATCCACCTGCAACGACTTGTCAGCAATAGCCGCTTTTTGATCTTGCCTGGAGTTCGGGTGCAAAATTTGGCCAGTGCCGCATTGGCGGAGGCGTCGCGTATTCTTCCCGGAGACTGGGAAATGCGATATGGAGTCCGGCCAGTGTTGCTGGAGACGCTGGTGGATGGTGCCCGGTTTTCGGGGACATGTTACCGTGCAGCGAATTGGCTCGAAGTTGGCATGACCAGCGGTCGTGGAAGGATGGATCGCGCCAACGAACTGACCGGAATGGCCCCCAAAAAGGTATTTTTGATGCCGCTGGCTAAGGATTTCCGCCAGCAATTGGGAGTTTGAAAATGGGACTGCCCGCAATACTTTTTGGGGGAGGCAGTTCCGTCGAGGAGGCGAGAACATTGGCCCACAACGCCTTAGACATGTGGTTTGATCAGGTAGCGTCCATCTTTGAGAATGGGCAGCAACCGACCATCAGTGAGTTGAGCCGCCGATTTGGTGAGACCCGTGGAGATCTGATGGGGGCGGTGATGCAGGCGATGGTGGAAAAGACGTACCACCACCTGCTGCACCAGGAACATGCGCCGTGCCCATGGTGCGGTCAAGTACTCAAGCGGAAACGGTCTGATCGCAAGAAGCTGTCAACGCTGCATGGGGAGTTTAGCCTAGATCGCCCCTATTTTTTCTGTTTGACCTGTAAACGGGGATTTCATCCTCTTGATGAGGCCCTTGGCATTGCTCCTGAGCGGCACCAATATGACATACAGGAGAAAGCGGCCAAGGCGGCATCGGTGATGCCATTCGAGGAAAGTGCCGAGCAGTTTTCCTCCATGACCGGCGTGGAGATCGGCGACCATTTTCAACATGATACCCTGAACGCTGTGGGAGAAGTGGCCACTCTGGAATTGGTCATCCCAGACCGAGAAGAGATTGAACGGCGGATTGATGAGGTTGCTAAAGCAACCGGATCTAAGCCGGTTCTGGTGGTTGGGGCGGATGGTGCGCACATGCCCACAAGGCCCAAAGCAGAGCGCAATAAGAAACGGGGGCCTGGCCAATGGAAAGAGGCCAAAGGGTTCCGGATCTATCTGGTTGGCGAGGATGGTCGGACCATTCAGATCGCCAGTTGGCACCAAATCCAGGATGCAGAGGCCTTCAGAGCAGACTTGGCACTGGTTGCAGAGCGCATTCCGCAAGATCGGGTTCGAATTGCGCTATTGGCTGATGGTGCGGAATGGTTGTGGCCATCTATGGTCGCATGCTTTCCCACTGGGCGTCAGATTTTGGATTTTTACCATTGTGCAGAGCATGTCCATGGAACTGCCAAGGAGCAGTTTGTGGAAGGCACACTGAAAGCCCAGCAGTGGGCAGAAGCCGTTTTGTCCCTGCTTTCGTTATCGGAGATGGATGATGTCTTGTCCATTTTGCGAAAGATGTCGCCAAGGTCGCCTGATGCTGCGGAAAAAATCAGGAAACTGATTGGATATCTTGAAAAAAATCGGGAACGTATCCATTATGAAACCGACCGTGAGGATGGCTATCCAATCGGGAGTGGTGGGATCGAGTCATCCCACAAATTCGTCTGCCACACTCGTATGAAGCGGTCAGGAGCGTGGTGGGTGAAAGAATCTGGAAACAGCATGCTCCGGATCCGATGCGCAGTGGCCAATGGAACCTACGAGCGCGTTTTTGAACGCTATGCAGCGCAGTCACGCCAGCCGTTTTTGAGGCTCGTTGACAAATAGGGAATGCTCCCTGAACTAGAACGCACGTTTGGGTTCTCCGCCAGTTTTTGGCTGAACTTGCAACGACTTTACGATGAAACCAAGGTTCGATTGGCAGCCAGTTGACTTTATTGTTTTCGCGAACAGTGCAACAGCCTTGCAATTCAATCCCATATCTTCCCGCATCTTCTCGTTTCTTCCCTGGATTTATCACGCATTTCCTTTTAAATTATCACTCCCCCATTCACAAGACCGAATTTTTATCTGTGGGCCGAGCCTCTCCGCGAATTGCAATCGCCCATAAAAATGAACTTTTCAAGTCGTTCGCAAACACCCCCTGGGAACCAGAGGTCCAACTGTTCCATCACGCCTGTCGGCTCTCCTATGACCAAGGAGGAGACAGCGGTCCCTTTCAGGAGGCTCTGGCCGATTACGACCGACTGAACCGCCCCGAACCCCTCTGGCGTGCCTTGGCCCGCCACGTAGCCCGGCAAAGCGACGCACAAGACAAGGCACTGCTGGAGAACCTAGCCCGCCACCCAGAGAAGCGGGAAGGCCGTCTGGGCTGGTGTCTGCGGGCGTTCATCCGTGGCGATCTGGTCACCCCAGAGGGGGAATGGCTGCTGTTGGACGATTTTCTTGCCCGTCACAATATACCGCTCCCACCTTATCTTGAGGATATGCCAGACGAACTGAAATTGGATCTAGAGGATTCAAATCCGCAGAAAGAGTGATTGAGCCATGACTGAAGAATTTTCCCGTTAGCGCGTGATACAATTTCTTCGACCTTGATTTTCACACGCTGCACCGTCCTTTCGCTGGCATCTCCCTCAAGGATCTGTCAAACTGCATCTTAATATCTGGAAAAACCGCTACGATGCCTCCAAAGGAGACCATCCCATGCCGAACACCGCAGTCACCGCAACACCCGTAACTTTGGATGACGTATGGAAAGCATTCATGGAGACGGATCGCAAAATGCAGGAGACAGAGAAGATACTACGCGAAATGTTCGCGGAGACTGACCGGCAAATCCAGGCGGTCTCCAAACAAATGAAAGAGACTGACCGCAAACTGGATCGGCTTGGCGGTCGTCTGGGTGAGTTTGTTGAGGGACTGGTGGCACCGGCCTGCAAAACTTTGTTTACGCAACGTGGTATTCCAGTACACAGGGTTAGTCGTCGGGTAGAGGCCGATCTGCCGGGCGGTCGCCATATGGAGATTGACCTGTTTGTGGTGAATACCGATGCCGTCGCTCTGGTGGAGGTGAAAAGCAAATTGGAAGTCAGCGATGTGCGGGACCATCTGGAGCGCATGGGTGAATTTAAGGAGTTTTTCCCAGAATACTCTAATAAACGTGCCATTGGCGCGGTTGCGGCCATGGTGATCGAAAAGAATGTTCGACAATTTGCCATCAATCAGGGCCTGTTTGTTATCGAGCAGGTCGGCGACACTCTGCGCATGGCAAACGAGGATAATTTTGTGCCCAAAAGCTGGTAAAATTGCATCTCCCTCAAGAACATCTTTATAATATGGACAAACCGCTACGATGCCTCCAAAGGAGACCATCCCATGCCCGAAACCCTGACTGTTGATGACGTTTGGAAGATGTTCCAGGAGACAAACCGTCTGTTTCAGGAGTCGCAGCAAAAGTGGGAGCAGTATTCCCAAGAGAGCCGTGTCAAGACCGACCGTGAAATGCATGCTCTACGCGAGATGTTTGCAGAAACTAGCCGTCAAATGCGAGAGTCAAGTGAGGAGACGGACAGGAAGATTAAAAAAGTAAGCACTCTGGTCGGCAATCTTGGCAGCCGATGGGGCGATTTCGTCGAGGGGATTGTGGCCGCAGCAGGGACAACCCTGTTTGCAAAATGGGGGATTCCGGTCCACAAGGTGACGCGCAATATCAAAGCCTATCTTCCAGGCAATCGTGAGATGGAAATTGATGTTCTCGTGGTCAACACCACGGTCGCTGTTTTGGTTGAGGTAAAAAGCCGATTGCAATTGAAACACATTCAAAAACATATAAAAAGGCTGAATGAATTTAAGGAATTCTTTCCAGAGTATGCGGATAAGCAGACGATTGGGGCGGTGGCCGGTATTGTCATCGACGAACAAGTGGGCCGGTATGCCATGGACGAAGGGTTGTTCGTTATTGTTCAGTCTGGAGAGAACGTCGAGTTGGCAAATGGGCCGGATTTTGTGCCTAAAAACTGGTGATTATTTCACCATGACCGACATCATTCAAAGCGCAACCTTCAAAAACTGGCTCTCTGGACTAAAGGATCGCCGGGCCGCCATGCGGATTCATGCAAGAATCGACCGAGCGAGCCTTGGCAATTTTGGTGACACTAAAATATTGCGAGACGGTGTTTCCGAGATGCGAATCGATTATGGTCCTGGCTATCGGGTATATTTCATGCAGCGAGGATTGGTGATGGTTGTACTTCTGGCTGGTGGCGTCAAAAGTTCCCAAGATGCCGACATTGCCCTCGCCATTAAAATTTCTAAAGAATGGAGTGATTGAGCCATGGCTGAAGAATTTTCCCGTTATGACACCGCCGATTTTCTCAAAACAGAAGAAGACGCGATGCTTTACCTAGATGCGTGTCTGGAGGACGGAGATTCCGCGCTAACAACACATGCCTTGGGTGTCATTGCCAGGATGCGAGACCTGAGCCAGTTAGCGCGTGACACAAATAATCTCCCACGAGAGTCCTTACCGTGCGCTGTCCTCTGAAGACAACCCAGAATTTTCCACAGTGATGAAAGTCGTCAAGCCTCTGGAATAAGGCTTCACGCTTTTCCGAAACCAAGATGATAGAAATTTTGCTTCGCTTTTTTTGCAAAAAAAACAAAGTCAAAACCCTGGGAGATGAATCTCCCAGACCCTCTCTTTTTTTTTAATAGTTAAAAGATTAAAAGAACCGGTTCAAATTCATTGAACCGGTTCCACACTTCTCATCCATCCGCCGTAATTTTGGCAATCAACTCCTGCAAAGCCACTTCCGCCCCATCAATGGCCACCTGACAGGTTCCAGCATTCTGATGACCGCCACCACCATATTGCAAGGCCAACATCCCCACATTGGTCTTGGAACTCCGATCCAAAATCGACTT
>JADFYY010000156.1 GCA_015232825.1 Magnetococcales bacterium | reverse complement strand
GCTGCGCTTTTTTTCGCAAAAGGCGCGAAAAAAAGCTTGTTAGAAAGCGCGCAAAAGCAATAAAGGCAAAGTCAAAAGCAAAGTCAAAACCTTGGGAGATGAATCTCCCAAACCCTCTCTTTTTTTTTAATAGTTTGTTCGCATTATCATCTTCGGTATATATTAACAATACCTGAACACGATATCAAGCAACCTGAATGGGTTTTGCATCCTCCTCCAGAGAGGCCTTGGCATTCAATTCCGCTAAGCCTAGTAAATGCTCTTCGCTCATGTCAGGATGATGAGGGACGACCCCAATCCCCAAACGCACGGTCACTAAGGCATCCGATAGCTCAAACTGCTTGCGATCCAAAGCCTTATGCAGGGTTGAGGCAATGTTAACAGCAGTCGAGATTTCTATACCAGGACATAATAGAGCAAAAGTCTCTTCACTCCAACGGGACAAATGATCCTCTGGTCGAACTAACAAAGCCATCCGACTGGCCAAGGCGGACATAACCCGCAGAACCCGATTGCGACCAACAGCTTGTAACATCTCAGCATAGGCATCCACACGGATAAAAAGTACCACAAAGGGGAGAGGTGGAACCTTCTCTCCTGGAAGCGGTTCCATTACTTGGGCCAAACGAGCCAGAAAGGCAAAACGATTGGGCAATCCCGTGAAAATATCCACCAAAGTTTCATCACGGGTATCCATTAAAGTATGCTCAGCCTGACGCAATAACCCTTGAAATTGCACCACAGCCTCTTGACTGCGTACCAAAGCCGCTTCTGCTTCTTCCACTCTGGTAAAAAAAGCCTTCTCTTCCGCCAGTAGGGCGTCCATGACCTCCAAAGGATGGGTCAATATCTTTGTGCTGGCTTCTTTGACCCAACTCTCATCCATCTCTCCCTTGCGACTAATGATCAAAGAGCTTTCCACCAGATCACCCGCTAAAATGGCGATGGCCTCCTGCAACCCCCTTTTTTCCCGCGCCCAGGCCGCACGACTTCTCTGCTCACGCAAAATGATCCGCCCCAATAAACGATACAGATCATACCAAAGCGCGTCTGCCGTTGGCTGACCCAGCGTAAAAGGAAGATCCTCGTCGGCCATCTCGCTAATGCCACAGGCTAGCAAGGCCTCTTTCGCCAGATCAGGAGAAAAAGGGGGCGGAAGTTCCCCGCGCTTGACTGTTTTGGCCACGGCCTCTATCCAGGGCGCGATTTTTTCCACATACGGCTCAATGGCCGCACCATCAAGACTTTTTAAATCGCGGATGCCACGTATCAATCGAGTCAGATAAGCCTGTTTCGTGCGGTCGCCAGTCAACGCCGGCCAAGTCAGCCGCTCTAAAATCAACACCGCTGCGTCTTTAATGTCTATCCTCTCGCGAAGGCATGGCCCTTGTATCAATAGAGAAGAGATCTCTTCTATCGCCTGCGCCATGTCCGGTTGCGGCTCGCGCAACAGTGTTAGAATGTGAGTTAATGAGGCCGTCATTCCCTCTTTTAACATGAAACGCTCCTCATGGTCAGAAGATGAGGAGGTCGAAGACCAGCCTCCCGCCGCATCGTGCGCGATGCCGCTGCCACCCGATCTGTCATCTCCAACATCTCTTTTCCGCTCATCTCTGGATCCAAAATCAGGGTTCCGCAATAGGCTTCGAGTATAAGCTCTTTATCATCTAGGAGAAATTGTGTTTGACTCAACATTTCTTCAATCTCTTTGGCGGCAACCTCGGCGCGGTTCTGGTCAGACTTGGGAAATAAGATGACAATGCGTTCCATACTTAAGCGAGCCAAAAACTCTTCTTCACGCAAGTGGTGCCGCATCTCTCGCACCAACCCATTGAGCAATCTCACTTCGCCATCACGTCCCAAACGGGGCAGCAGAGAGGAGAAGTCATACAGATAAATCAAACACAAGGAAAAGGGTTCATTCAAATGGGTTGCCCGCTCCAAGTGTCGTTTGAGCTGCGCGGTAAAAGCAAATCGATCCGGCAGTCCCGTAATCGGATCCATAAAACCATCAAGCCGAGATTGACTGACCGCATCTTCGAGTTGACGCAGACGTTTCCGTAGCCGTTCAGCTAACTCTCTGCTCTCCTCGATGCGTGTGGCTAAAGAGTGGGCGCGTTGACGTAACTGCTTGCCACGTTGACGGAGCATGAACGTAATATCCGCTAACGATGCGGGGTCGCTATCTTGTTGTTCCACGACGTCTATCATGGTCTTAGTAATTGCCGTGCGCAACATCTGCCGCTCCGCAACCCAGGAAGCTGACATGGATTCTTTGGATAGTGTAACGACATCATTCAACAAAGTTTCCAGCTCTGGCCATGGATTAAGGCCTTGTTCCTGTTCAATCAGACGAGTGGTCTCAGCAACCAAGTGAGCATCGGATTCTCCACTCAACCGCAAAGCGGTCAACAAGCGTAAGGAGAGGGAAGAGGGTAGCGTTTCTTGCGTCTCTTTTGCAAAGGCTGATTTGGCAATCCAGGTGGAGCCCTTTTCCAGGGGTGTGCGCATCCCATTGAGTGAACCCGCATGCAGAATGCGCGCTCGTAGCCCCTCGGCCACCACCCGCATTTCCGGGTGCATGGCCAGAACCGGGGTGGCCAGTTGATCTAGTAAACGGATCACAATCTGTCGGGAAGCATCGATTTCCGCTGCACATGGGTTGTTGGCAAGCAGCTCATCGAGCTGCTTGCGTGCGGTTGCCAAATGAGGCGGTTGGGCTTTAAGCAGTGCCAGAACACGCTCCAAAACGTCATTCACGGAATTCATTGTTGATCCACTGGCAAGGTGTGTTCCATCGGGTCTTGTATCGTGGGAGCCTCCTCGTGACCGGGTTGCTGACCCGTGGTTCGCAAGGGGTGATGCTCGATTACAATAGGTTGTGATGATGGGATTGTGGATTTGATCGGTGATTCGGTTCTGATTTTTGCTGGTTTTGCGGCTTTAACCGGCTTTTCGGCAACCGGTGCGCGGCGTGTGGTGGGTTGGCCGTGGGAAGCGTTCGTGCTAAGAAACTGAGAAATCCGCTCCACATGAATCCCCCGTTTGGTCGCTTCGGGCAACCATTGCTGCAAGGCGATCAGAGTTTCTCGATGGGGATGCCCGATCCCTACTGCCCGACCAGAATGGTGAGCGATTTGTTCCAGTTCAGCCAGTCGCGCCTTGATGGTAGAGACCTTTTGAACGTTATCGAGAAATACGTCACGTTTGGTGGAGGGTACTTTTTTCGCTTGTGCTCGTGCATGGGCCACACTGGTTTGACTGGTCCGACTATCGACAAAAAACAAACCGCGCTCTTGCAGAATATCCATGACACTGTCCATGGCCTCGCGATTTTGCGTCAAACGGGATCCCATGTGATTGTTGATCCCGACTGCTTCCGGGAACTGTTGTAGATTTTTCAGTAAAACCGGGCGGATCTGCTCCTGACTCATGCCCATGTACAATCCGCCTGGACCCGGCTTGACACGGGGATAGCCCAAGGGTTCCATGGGTTGATGCAGAATGATCTCTTTGTTGGTGGCTTTGCCAATGGTGGCAGTTTGACGGGAAAATTCACCTCCCGGCAAAATGGCTAGGGTGATCGGTTCGGCCATGCGAGCAATGGCAAGCGAAACCGAACCATTATAGCCGAGATCATCGATAATGATGGCCACCTTGGCCCCCGTATGTTTGGACGGGGGGTACTCATTCGGGGGAATGGTGGTGGATGGTTCGTGGGGTAAGCTCTCTTCGTATTCAATTGTGACAGAGCCATCCGGTTCTGACTCTGGTTCCGCCTCTGCTTCTGGTAGAGTAGCCAGTTCACGATCCGACAGTAAAAGACCGCTTCCAGGCATGGGTATGGGTTTGGGTAGAAGAGTGGGAGAGGGGATACTCTTCCCCTCTCCCTCGATTGGTTGCACAACGACCGTAGTGGGACTCTCCTTGGGACTCTCTTCAATGTGGGCTGGCGTAGCCTCGCTGGCCGGGGCCGTCGTGGGCGAAACGGGTGCTGGAGGTAAATCAACCTCCGGTTTCGCTTCAAGGCGTTCAGCCAGAGACAAACCGGGTGACGGGGTTGCCTCCGTTAGAGACTCACTCTTCCCGTGTGTCCCAGGGTAGTTCAAAATCAGATCAATGCTTATCCCCGCCAAAAACAGAATCACGGCAGGCACCAAGGGATTGAACCGCCACTTTTTTTTGGCTGGCGGGTTTGGCGCAGGGTCTGAATTGGGCGTCAAATTGTCGGTCAATGCTTGCTACCTGCTGGTTTGGTTTTGGTTCGACCCTCCAGCACCTGAAAACCTTTCAGGAGATCTAAGGCACGTTGCAACTGGTAATCCTGTTTGCTGTGACCCGTCACATGATCCGGCTCTGATTCCACTTTGCTGCCATCTTTTTTTGGATCCTTGTTTTTGTCCGATTCCAAATCGGCTTCCGGCTCTGCTTCGGCTTCCGGTTCAGGCTCTAAGGCTTTTGGTTCCTTGTCTGTGTCCGGTTTGTTTTTCTGCTCTTCATGGGTCGTTTCTGCCGGGGATTTTCCCGTAGACTCGCTATTGTTCAGGTGTCCTTTGAGATCCGCTTCTTTGGGGCGATGCGCTTGACCCTTTTTGTCTTTGACGTCTAAGTCTTCGACTAGGATGTCCGGTGCAATACCCTTGGCCTGAATGGAACGACCATTGGGGGTGTAATACTGGGCTGTGGTCAGGCGCAATCCTGAACCGTCGGCCAAGGGGATGATGGTTTGCACCGACCCCTTGCCAAAGGATTGAGTTCCCATGATCACCCCTCGACGATGGTCTTGCAGGGCACCGGCCACGATCTCTGAGGCCGAGGCCGAACCGCCATTGATCAATACAACAATGGGAGCCCCTTTGGCCAAATCGCCAGGTTGGGCATCAAAGGACATGTTTTTGCCCGGAATGCGACCCTTGGTGTAGACAATGCGACCCTCTTCCAGAAAGGCATCCGAGACGGCCACAGCCTGATCGAGCAATCCGCCTGGATCGTTGCGCAGATCCAAAACCAGACCTTTCAATTTGCCGTTCTCACTCTTTTTCGTCAATTCCGCGATGGCTGACTCCAGCAGGGGTTGGGTCTGTTCGTTGAATTGAATGATCCGCACATAACCGATGCCCGCCGTCTCTTCCCGCCATTTAACGCTTCGGATTTTGATGACAGCCCGCACAAGGGTGAAAGATAATGGCTTGCTCTCCCCTTTGCGCACGACCATGAGAGTCACTTTGGAGCCGGGCTTGCCGCGCATTTTTTTGACGGCTTCCAGGAGGTCCATATCCAAGGCGTTGACATCGTCAATTTTGACGATAACATCGCCAGACTTCATTCCGGCCCGATAGGCTGGGGTGTCTTCGATGGGGGAGACCACCCGAATGCCTCGGTCATCCCGTGAAATTTCAATGCCCAATCCGCCAAATTCGCCTCGTGTATCAACCCGCATTTCCTTAAAATTTTCCGGGGTGAGGAACGAAGAGTGCGGATCTAAGGCTTTCAGCATCCCCCCAATGGCTCCGTAGAGAATGGATTTTTCATCCACTTCCTCAACGTAATTCTGTTTGATCAGAGAGTAAACCTCTGAAAAAACGCGCAATTTTTCGTATGTTACCTGACTGACCGCCAGTACATTGTCGGCCAGAAGGTGTGCTAAAACTAACATGGCTACCAGTACCGCACCGAATAGCCAAGGGCGTCTGCCCCGTTTTGGATCGTTCATGGAGTCTCCCGAAATTCTTTTCGTATTGATTTATACCGATTCATTTTGGTTTGTGCAGTTTGTTTTTTTGGGGCTTTGCCCCGAACCCCACCAGGGGATAATCCCCCTGGACCCCTAATAATAATTATTAAAAAAAAAGGGTGGTGGGGTCTGGGGAGGCGGTTCACCGCC
>JADFYY010000155.1 GCA_015232825.1 Magnetococcales bacterium | reverse complement strand
AATAACACTATAGTATTGTCGAACGAGGCTTTTCAAAACAATGAGTAGCGAAGATTGTTATAAGGCGCGCAAAGGCAAAACCTTGGGAGATGAATCTCCCAAACCCTCTCTTTTTTTTAATAGTTAAAGAATATCAACTGACCGAAACGGTGATCAAAACCCACCATGCAACACCACACAACCTCATCCTGGCTTGATTCTTGCGTTATTGCACCTCAACGTTTTTAAACCCTGGGAGCGCAAGGCATGATCGAAAGGATTGTCAACCTGTTCAACCATCCAGCTACACCATGGATCACAGCAGCCGTGATCGTGTGCTGGGGTATTGTGCTGTGGTGGCTCTTATCCAGCAACTACCTGAAACCTCTACTCAAAGAGATCAATAATGCCTTGATTTTTCTGGAGGAATCCCCGGACACTCCACATGAATTCTTTCCATATTTTTCTAAAATAGAAAACAAATTCAGCAACCTACCCATACTTATGTTCGCATGGAAAGGATTCTCCTCAACCTTAATCCATGAACCCCAACCCCATCCGCAAATTTTAAGCGGACGACGACCAGAAGAGTTCTTTCAAACCACCCTTCTGGCCGAACGCCGCGAATCCGCACACTTGCTGCAAACCGCTCCCACCCAACTGGCGGGAGCTGGATTGTTGTTCACCTTTTTGGGTCTGGTAACCGCATTATATTATACCTCGCAAGGGATGGTCTCGGACGATTTGGCCGTCTCACAAAAGGCTTTGCAAGGATTGCTTGGGGCCGCTTCCTTCAAGTTTCTCTCCTCTATTGCCGGATTCTTGGCAGCCGGACTCTTCACTTGGCGTGCGCGCCTGTGGCAACAACGACTGGCCCATGATCTAAACCGCTTGTGCCGCATGCTGACCGACCGCATGACCTACATCACTGGAGAACGACTGAGCTATGATCAACTCCATGCCACCCGTCAATTGCAAGCCCAAATGCACCATTCTCCAACAGCACCCCCCACTCTATCCCTGGAGCCATTGACCCGCGCACTTCGGGAAGAGGGCAATAAACTCTCTGTGACCCTGCAAAACCAAGGAGCGCATCTGGCCCAGGTTCATGACTCCATGCTGTCCAAATTGGACGAGTTCACCCATCAACGCACCACCTCATCCTCCTTACAAGACTCCCAAATGCTGGCCAACATTGCCACCCATTTGGATCTGGCAGCCTCACTGCTGGAGAAAAACAGCGCAACCCACGAGAACGATTCTGACATCTCCACGCTGGCCGACCTATTGCGGCAAGACGGTGCGCACATGCTGGAAGCTAGTCATGTGGCATTGGAGCAAATCGCAACGGTGATGGTTTCCATGGAACACAATCTCAATCAAACGATGAGCAACCAAGTCGATATTTTGGCCCAAACCCTACGCGAAGCCGGACAACATCAAGCCAACATGCTCGAAGAGATCGTCTCCCGTGTGCAGACTCTGGTAGAGGTCACACCCAAAGAAAAGGGTGAAGATGAAGCCAATATCTTGCGCGAAACCGCCCGACAAATGGAGAAAACCGCCACAATGATGGCCGAATTGGGCGGCTCGATCAACCTGGATGGTTTGCGCGAACTTTTACTGGAAGAGGGAGAACGCTGGAGCGTCTCCTCTGCTGCAGCCATGAGCAAAGCCATTGAAAGTCTTGGCTTGTCATCGCTTCCAGATGCCATGGAACAAATGCTACAACTCTCCTCTACCGCACTAGAGGATGCGATTCGTTCCCAAAGCCAACAAATAGCCACCGCCAGCCCTGAATTAATGGAACGTCTGGAACTGGGAATATTACGTACCGCCGAAAATCGTGCCGGGGTGGAAACGGAATTAATGAGCCGCATCGCCTTGCAATTAACCCGTGCCGTGGAGGCGTTGGAAACGCAAGCCGCAGGGGGACAAACCCATGAGATGGAACGGCTCTTTGAGACTTTGCAACAGGAAGGAGAACGCTGGACTCACACCTTGGCTGATCGTCTGGAATTAATGCATCGGGAAAGCACCGAAGAGATTCGAGGAACACTGGAGCAATGGATCCATTGGCAAGGGACACTCAACAACCGTGGCGAAGGGGGGGTGTCTGACAACCAAATCCATGCCCTCGTCTCTGGTTTACGACAAGAGGGAGAGTCTCTGGCACAACTCCATCGTCAGGCATTAGAAGAGGTTCTGATGGGGATGGAGACGGTTCGCGCCCGCATGGACGGGGCGTTTGAATTGTCCACCGAAAGCTTGGCCCGTGCCTTGAACGCCGAAGGAGAACGGGTGATTGATGCCCGTCCAGAACTATTGGAACATCTGGAAAGCAGCATTCTCATGCAGGCCGAAGCGCGAGCCGATGCGGAAAATGTCTTGCTAGGACGCATCGCCATTCAAATGGGTCGTGCGGTTGAAGCCTTGGAAGATCAAGCACGCAACGGTCCTCCCCCCGTGGACTTGGTGCCACTCATCGACACCCTACACCAAGAAATCAACCGCATAACCACCCTGCAACAAGAAAACATGGAGCGGGTGTTGGTAGAAATGGGCGAGAAACTGACTGCCCCCTCAGGACATACCGACGAACTCTTGACAAAACTCTTACAAGATCGTCAAAGTTCTGGCAACACCGCAGACTCTTCAACCCTGGAACGCATGGCCACACAGTTGGAACGCACGGTGCAAATTCTGGAGGAGGGATTTGGTCGCAACGACGCCATAGCTCCATTATTGGACTCCTTGCGCACGGATCGGGAAAATCTGGCGCAGGTGGTGGCAGAGATGGGCAGCAACTTTGGCACAGCAGCCATGATGACCCTGATGGAAGGGTTACGCGAGGGGGGCGACCGAGCCGCCCAGGCCAATGCCGCAGTGATGGACCGGGTAGTCTTGGGATTAGAAACCGTTGCGATACAAATTGACCGAACATTTGAAAAATCAACGGAGACCTTGTCGGCGGCGGTCAGACAGGAAAGTTCAAATTTAATCAATGCCCGGCCAGAGATTCTGGAACGACTGGAAGCCGGAATTTTACAACAAGCCGAAGCGCGGTTGGGAGTGGAAAACCAGTTGTTGGACCACGTTGCCATCCAGTTGTCACGGGTCGCCGAAACCCTGGAATCACGCGCCATGGAGGCACATGAACTGACGGCGCAACTGGAAACCTTGCGCAGCGAAGGGGAGACTTGGACATCCGTATTGGCCACACGGCTGGCAGACGGACAAAAGGAGCTGTTCGCAAACCTTAAAACAACCCTGGAATCGGTGATCGGCAAAGGGTATGAACAAACCCTGCAGGAAATGCCAGAACTGCTAACCGAACTGCAAACCCGTAGTGAAGTGGCGACATCCACGGCACTAGAACCATTGGTCTCCTTGGTGAGTCGGTCGAACGAGCAAATGGTCGGTCTGCAACGCCAGATTTTAGAACAAATGGCCACGCTCTTTTCCTCGCTGGAAAACCGGCTTGCCGGGGAGCTTTCCCCGTCAGTCAAGATTATGCCACCACTACCAAACGACGACACAACCCTTTCGTTGGATCCAAGCTCGCTGCAACCGTTCATGGATGGATTAAGACGCGAAGGCCAAAACCTAGCGCGGGAGTTGGGACACTATCTGCTACAAACAGTGGTATCCAAAGGAACGGAATCAGCCCCCATGCTGATGCGTTCCGAACAAGAGTCCTGGATGCGCATTATTGACCGCATGGAGCGGGCGGCCTTGGCCCTGGAACAGCAAGCCACTGGACTGACCGGCCTGAAAGATTTGGCCACCCAGACACGACGGGCCAGTGAGAGTCTGCTTCATTCCGGTCAAGAGGCCGTGGAGAACCTGCTAGAATCGGTGGAAAATTTCAATGTGCGCATGGAAGGGGCGTTTGCCCGTTCAGCCGATGCGTTGTTGGACCGTCTGGCACTGACCCATCAAGAGATCATCACCCGTGTTCTCGAAGGGCTTGGAGAGAACCGAAACGATGAGACCAGCAGCTTTTTGCAAGGTGTGGCCAATCAACTAGAAACAGCAATGACCGATAGCTCCCAATCACAGCGCGATATGGCGCAACTTCTGGAGCCATTGATGGATGGTTTGCGCCAAGAGGGGGAGAGGTTACTAGAAGCAGGGGATGCGGCCATGCGCCACACCTTAAGTGCGGTGAATCTGTTTCATGAACAGATGGAGCAGAGCCTGCAAGGATCCATGGAAAATATGACCTCACGTCTGACCCAAAGCCAACGGGAACTCGGCGAACAATTGGCCACGGCACTGACTCAGCTAATCATCACCCCACCTACAGCCAAAACAGAAACCGTAGAGCCAATGCCAGCCCCAGTTTTACCCATCTCCGACACACAGGAGATGGCTATGGAACAGATCATTCAAGATCTCAAGAGCCATTATCCCAAACTGGCCCATCTGGATACCAACCAGATCGTCAAAGAGGCGATTGAACGTTTGAATGCCTTGCTCGGTCATGGCGACAAACCTACGGCACTGGAGGCCTATCCAGCCCTGATGGAATTACGCCAACAAGTTCGCAAGGTTCTTCAAGAAGATCCGCCGAGTGCAAATGAGATCAACAGCGAGGAGTTGCCAAAACGGATCGCCGCCTTGATCTTGTCTTGGGAAGAACCGGTTGCTCAATCAACACCAATGACCAAACCACCGATCCAGGAGTCTGCCCCACCGGTGACTCCACCGCCGCCCAAAGTGGAAAATAGTCCCATTCAACTGCCACCAATAGTGGAAAAAACGAGCAAACCGGCTGCAAAAGTGGTATTTTCCAAACCGGTCAGTTCCATGCCCACGATCCATCCTGAACGGTTCGTGGTTGTAACTGATGGACAAAACCTGGACAAGAACCTGTTTTTACCCTTAGTGGATCGCTATTTGCACAAACGTCAGCGTCCACAATTTCATCTGGTAAAGGCGGTCTGGTCTCATCCGACCCTTTGAAACGACTTGGGAAACGTATCATAACCGAGCATGAAAACATCATTGTTTGGTATACCGGTCATTTTTATCGACCTGCTGGCGGGCCTGATCTTTCTGTTTCTGATTCTGGTGACAGCAGCCCAATTCAATTTCCGCCTGTCCGCGCCTAGGCCGCCAGGAAATGAGTCCCGCATGCCCTCCCCCTCCTCTTCAGCGGAAGCCAGCAAACTCAAGGCGGCCAACGCCGAACTGACGGCCCGCCTTCTGGTACAAGAGGGAAAACTGAAAGGGATGCAACAAGATCATGCCGCTTTGTCCACTGGTTCTGGCGTGGAAGAGGCGACAAAAAAACAAATTGCAACATTGACCGAGGATCGCGAGGTCTTAATCAGCCAGCTTAACCGGCGCAATCGAGAGATGCGCCGCCTGTTGCAAGATACCCTGACCAAACGGTTGGAGCAGACCAATTCCGAGCAGACCCGCACCTTGTTGCAAGAGAAAACCACTCTGGCGCAACGTCTGTTGGAGCAAGAGGAGGAGTTGTTGCGTCTGCGTACCGAACAGGATCGCATGGCCAGCAAACCGACTCCAGCACAAACAGAACCGGATGAAGAGAAAAAATTGCTGCAAGAACGTGTTGCCAAGCTAGACAAGGAGATATCCCGACTGCAGCGGGATCATGCTGGCCTGCCAGAGGCCATGCGCGAGGTACAAACCCTAGAAGATAAAAAACAAGAGTTGACAACACGCCTGACCAATAGCAAACCCCAAGAGAAAAAAGTCAAAAACGGCACCACGGCCAAAGAGGTGGTTGGTCTGGCAGAGTTACAGGGTGAACTGGCCAATCAGACGGCCAAAAACGAGGCCCAGGAACGGCGCGTGCAAACCTTGACCCAAGAGAACGCCGCATTGACTGCCGGAATTGCACAACGCGAGATGGATTTAAAAAAACTGCGTGCCACTGGACCTGAAGCCTTGGAGGCTATTCAGAAGATCGATCCTGAGGCATTAAAAACGCAACTGGCCCAACGCCAAGTCGAAATTCAAACTCTGCGCGAGGAGAACACCCGCCTGACCAAGGCTCATGAATCTTTAGAGCAAATTCAAGCAGACAAACAACGTCTGCAAGCCAAGCTAGAAGGCAGTGATGCTCAA
>JADFYY010000154.1 GCA_015232825.1 Magnetococcales bacterium | reverse complement strand
TGCCATTCAAGATCCGTATAAATCCAAGATGGGATGTTGAGCAACGCCAGAATCCTTTGTTGAGTCTCAGACAATGGTGTTACATGAGTATGCTCGGTTTTTTTTGGCGAGTGCCATTTTTTCTGGGGTGGTGTTTAAATTTCAATAATGTCGTTTACCAAATGAGCGAACCGTGAGAGACCACTGTCAAATCATGGAAATTAAACAGAAGCAGTTCTGAGGGATGGCCATTGATGCGGAAGTTCTGATTTTTGTTGCACCTGCCTTGAAATGATTCCATACTGATCATTGGTTATCAATTTTAAAAGAGGGGATTGCGCAATGAAAGGGATCATTCTGGCTGGTGGGTCAGGTTCACGTCTCTACCCCTTGACCATGGCCACGAGCAAACAACTGCTTCCTGTATACAACAAACCCCTGATCTACTACCCCCTCACCACATTGATGCTGGCTGGCATCCAGGATATCCTGATCATCACCACGCCAGAAGACCAACCCGGATTCCAACGTTTGCTCAAAGATGGCTCCCAATGGGGGATTTCTCTCTCCTATGCCGTGCAACCGACACCCGGTGGCACGGTTCAGGCCATTTTGATCGGTGAGCATTTCATCGATCACGGCACCGTGGGGTTGATTTTGGGGGATAATATTTTTTATGGCGAAGGGATGCCCGGCATCCTCAAAGACTCCTCCCGTCTGACCACAGGGGGGTTGATTCTGGCCTATTATGTCCAACACCCAGAGCGATACGGCGTTGTCACCTTCAACGACGAAGAACAGGTGATCGATATCGAGGAAAAACCGGAACATCCCCGTTCCAATTGGGCCATGACCGGCCTGTTCTTCTACTCCAAAGATGTCGTGGAGATCGCCAAGACCGTCCGTCCCTCCCCACGGGGTGAGCTGGAAATCACCGATGTCAATAAGCATTATATGCGTCAGGGAGCGTTGAAATTGCGTCTGCTTGGACGTGGCAACGCTTGGTTTGATACCGGCACCCATGAATCGCTTCTGGAAGCCGCCAATTATGTGGCCGCCGTGGAACGTCGTCAGGGGCTGATGATCGCCTGTCCTGAAGAAATTGCTTATTCAATGGGCTATATCGATGCCGAGCAGATGCAACGGTTGACGGAAAACTACCGCAAAAACAGTTATGGCAGCTATCTTCAACGCCAGCTTCTTACCAAAAAACTTTAGATCATGATGTCCACATTCTTGCCACGCAGTGCCCTAGTGACCGGAGGCGCGGGATTTATCGGTAGCCATTTCGTGCGTCAATGGCTGGCGGATTACCCTGAACTCTCCATCCTTACCTTGGATCGACTGACCTATTCTGGCTCCCTAGATCGGTTGCGCCATCTGCCCAATGATCATCGTCATACCTTTGTGCAGGGGGATATTTGCAACCAGGAACTGGTCAATTATCTTCTGCGCACCCATCAGGTGGACACGATCGTCCATTTTGCCGCCGAAACCCATGTGGACCGATCCATTTCCGGTCCTGCGACCTTTATTCAAACCAATATTGTCGGCACCTTTAGTCTGCTGGAGGCGGCCCGTGACTTTTGGTTGAAGGAGAAGCGTTGGGATGGGGAGCGTTGTCGTTACCATCAGGTCTCCACCGATGAAGTCTATGGCTCCTTAGGGGACGATGACCCTCCCTTCAGCGAGACCACCCCCTATCATCCCAACTCGCCCTATTCGGCCTCCAAGGCCTCTGGAGACCATCTGGTTTGGTCTTATCACCACACCTTTCAATTGCCGGTTACTTTTTCCCACTGCTCCAATAATTTCGGCCCTTCGCAACAGCGGGAGGCCTTTATCCCGACCGTTATCCGTGCCTGCAAGGCGTGCAAACCGATTCCCATCTACGGCGATGGCGGCAACCGACGGGATTGGCTCTATGTAGAAGATCACTGCCGGGGTATTGATCGGGTGGTTCGGCAGGGACGTCTGGGTGAAAAGTACCATTTTGGTGGGGGATGGGATCCCTCCAATCTGGAAATTGCCCATCTGATCTGTACCACCATGGATCGTTTGCGTCCCATTTCAGGCTCTCATGCCGCATTGCTTACCTTTGTTCCCGACCGACCCGGTCATGATTGGCGTTACGCCATCAACGACACCAAGTCACGCACAGAATTGGCATGGCAACCGAGCGTTTCGTTTGCTGTTGGTCTGGAGAAAACCGTTACTTGGTATCTGGAGAATTAGGACATCATGAATCAACCCATTCGGGAAAAGTTTCTCGTCTTTGGCAAGCCTGTGCTGGAAGAGGACGAAATTCAGGAGGTTTTGGACTCTCTGCGCAACGGTTGGATTGGTACTGGTCCCAAGACCCATCGTTTTGAAAACGATTTCAAGGCCTATAAAAACGCCCCCCATGCCACGGCGGTCCACTCTTGCACCGCCGCACTCCATTTAAGCATGCTGGTTGCCGGATTGGCTCCAGGCGATGAGGTCATCACCACGGCCATGACCTTTTGTGCGACGGTCAACACCATTTTATATGTCGGTGCGACACCGGTATTGGTGGATATCGATCCCATCACCTTCAATATGGATCCAGACCAGATCGAGGCCAAGATCACGCCACGCACCCGCGCCATTGTGCCGGTTCATTATGCGGGTTATCCGTGCGACATGAACCGCATCGAGGCCCTTGCCCAAAAATACGGCTTGATTATTATTGAAGATTGCGCCCACGCCATCGAAACCGAATATCATGGCCGCAAGGCAGGCACCTTCGGGGATTTTGGCTGTTTCAGCTTTTATGTCACCAAAAACATCGTGACTGGCGAAGGCGGGATGGTTTTGGCCAAAAAAGCCGAGGACGCTGAGCGGATCAAGGTTCTGGCACTGCACGGCATGACCCACGATGCCTGGAAGCGGTTTGGCACCGAGGGGTTCAAACAGTACCAAGTGATGGAGGTTGGTTATAAATACAACATGATGGATATCCAGGCCGCTCTGGGCATCCATCAACTCAAGCGGGTTGAACAATCCTGGTTGCGACGTCAGGAGATCTGGAACACCTATCAGGAGGCCTTTCGCACCTATCCCTTGCAACTCCCGATTGTGTCGCCGCCATGGGTGCGTCATGCCTATCATCTGTATACCATTCAATGGGACGAACAACGGATTGGCATGCCTAGGCATCATTTCCTCGATGCCATGAAAGCCAATAACATCGGCATCAGTGTCCACTATTTGAGCATTCCAGAGCATCCTTGTTATATTGAGCGGTTTGGTTGGCGTGTGGAGGACTTTCCTGTCACCGAGCGCGTCAGTCGTCAGACCGTCACCTTGCCACTTTCGGCGGGCTTGACGGATCAGGATGTGGCGGATGTCATTGGGGCGGTTACGCAGATCATTGAGTCGGCTTAGGGCCGTTGATCACTTTGGCGATGATCGCCTGGGGGCGGCGACTGGTTAACACAAAGGAGCGTCCCACGTATTCTCCCAAAATCCCGATGAAACACATCTGTAAGCCGTTCATGATCAGCATCACCACCATCAGGGAGGCCCATCCCGCATCATTTTGGGTGAAATTCTCTGGCCATAACAGTTTAGTCAAGACGACAACCGTCGCGGAGATCACCCCGGCCAAAAAGGCGAGTATGCCAAGAAACGTGACGATCCTCAATGGTTTGATGGAAAACGAAATCAGCAGTTTTAGCCAAACTTGAATCGATTTGAACAGCGTGTAATTGCTTTTGCCTGAATGACGGGGTTGAAAGCGAACCGGGATCTGGCCAAAACGGGTGGAGACCTGGACCAACAGGGCGTCGATGAATGGAAACGCCCCTTCGTAAAAGGTGATATCCCGCACCACTTCCGCCCGCATGATTCGGTAGGAGGTGAATTGAAAGTCACTGGGTTTGTCTAACAACCATTCCAAGGTTTTGGCATGCATCGCTCGTCCCAGTCGTTTCCAGATCGGGTCGGTCGATATGTTGAGTGTGCCATAAATCACTTCGTCGGAACTCGCTTGTATGGCCGCAAGCAGTCTGGGTAGGTCGTCTGGGTCGTGCTGCAGATCATCGTCCATGGTGACGACAAACGTGCCATTGGCCATTCTTAGACCGGTCATGATGGCGTTGTCCTGACCAAAATTGCGGCGATGATTGACCCCGATTACATAAGGATAACGTGCGCACAGTTCGGTGATCACACGCCAGGAGTCATCCCTGGAGCCGTCGTTGACCAGTATGATTTCAAAATCAATTTGTTCAGGTTCCAAGGCTTGGTGGATTTTTTCTCGCAAAGATTCCAGGCAGGAGGCACTTTGATAGACTGGGATCACGATGGATAATTGCATGGTATGTGCCTGAATTGTTGCAATTCATAATGGATTGGTTAATCCTATCATCAATGGAGCCAACCTTCAACCGAATCGAGCGGACAAAAATGTCGATCCATGTGGAAACCATGATCCCGGAAGATGTTAACGACTACCTGAAGGATCTTTTTGAGAGTAAACGGACCTTTGGAGATAGTTTCCATGATGGCTTGGAATCATAACCGACACCAATGAGTTGAGGAAGGGTCAAAGGGAAAGTGTCGCAAGATGGAGAAAATGCGATGTTTTTGATTTTTTTTTTGACTTTTTCCCCAGAAGGGGCATAATGTTCTGGAAAAATAGATCAAAAGAAAGATCGTAGGACGTATCAGTCATCTTGTATCCTAGCAAACCAATCTTATGAAATTAATTGCCTGAAAGGCTTATAATTATGTCAATCCAAGTAGAAAACATGACACCAGCAAGCTCCATTGAATACGAAGATTTGCTCGTAACCGATGAAAGGTCAACGATTTATTCATCCTTGGCTTATTGTAATTTGTTAAGAACCCTTTCGCCAGACGCAGAATGTATTCAATTGGCGGCCAGAGACGACACGGGCAACATGCGCGGTGGTTTGACATTTTTTATTAAAGATGGAAAATTTGGACCTGTTGCCAACTCTTTACCCTTCTTTGGCTCTCCTAGTAGTCTATTCGTGCCTGACAATTCCATAGAAGTACAAGATGCCCTTATTGGCAGATTTCGGGAATTGTTACTTGCCCGTGGATGTATCGCTTCAACCTTTATCACTTCACCGCTTGACCCCGACCCCCAACGCTATCGTCAATTATTAAAACCTAATTATATTGATTCACGTATCGGAATGATTACCCCTTTACCGCACGGTTCTGAAAATTTGACAATTGATTTGATGAATACGTTCAGGCCCACGACTCGCAACAAAATCAGAAAAGGCCAAAAAGGAAATTTTCGGATAGAAGAAACAGAAAACCGTGCGAATTGGGGATTTTTACAATTGACCCATGAAGAGAATATGGCTCAATTAAATGCGGCAACAAGGCCGCCGGAATTTTATTACTACTTACAACGCGAATCATCGTTAATTATAAAAAAACGTCTATACACTGTTTATCTTGACAATACTCCTGTGGCTGGGTTATTGCTGTTTTTATACAACAAGACTGTTGAATATTTTGTTCCTGTCATCGCTCGCGCTTTTCGCTCTCTTCAACCATTGAGTTTTCTGATTATGCAAGCCATGCAGGATGCTGTGGCATCCGGTTATCGTTGGTGGAGTTGGGGTGGGACCGGGTTAACCCAGGAGAGTCTTTATCACTTCAAAAAGGGTTGGGGTGCTATTGATCACCATTATTACTATTTTGTTAATGTGTTTGATGCAAAAATATTAGCAAAGGATCGCCAGGAAATTATGAAGGAGTATCCGTTTTTCTTTTTATATCCTTTTACTCAATCCTCCAGTTCCGTTAACGCTATAGCCAACCCTCATTAATGATAGTATCATCCATTATCTTATTGTTTGGCATTTATCACAAAAACGAAGTGTAGACCCAAATATTCAGCCAGACGTTTTTCAAAACGGGCAACCGTTTCTCCATTCGTCAACACCGGGTGGCGAATGACCTCGGTTATGGAATCAATCTCCTCTTGTCCAAGATCATGCAGAAAAAAAGGAACTGTGAATGGTGATGAAGGATTCATTAGAAGGCTCCATAGTGTTTAAATGAAATTAATTTTACTGCAACGCTTTTTGTGATTACACCCCTTTTCCCTGGTAAATTTGCCAGCCGATTTGGCCTGAAATGGGCAGGCCGGTTTGGCCTTCGATCCGTTCAAAATGATCGGTTGGGATGGCTTTATCTTCCATTGGGTTGACATACAATAGCCAGACGGGTGCGGTGGAGCGTTTC
>JADFYY010000153.1 GCA_015232825.1 Magnetococcales bacterium | reverse complement strand
CCAACGGTTGTAGATCCCAACGCCTCCAAACGGGTTCCAGTCAATCTCGAAGACGAAATGCGCCGCTCCTACCTCGATTACGCCATGAGCGTCATCGTGGGTCGCGCCCTGCCCGATGTACGAGATGGACTCAAACCCGTGCATCGACGTGTCCTGTTTGCCATGAGCGAACTGGGCAACGAGTGGAACCGCGCCTATAAAAAATCCGCCCGTGTGGTGGGTGATGTGATTGGTAAATACCATCCTCATGGCGATGTGGCGGTTTACGACACCATCGTGCGCATGGCACAAGATTTCTCCATGCGTCATCCCTTGGTGGATGGACAGGGAAACTTTGGCTCCGTGGATGGAGACTCCCCAGCAGCCATGCGTTATACCGAAGTCCGCATGACCCGTCTGGCTGGCGAATTACTGGCCGACATCGACAAAGAAACCGTGGATTTTGGTCCCAACTACGACGGTTCCCTGCAAGAACCCAAAATTCTTCCCTGCAAGTTTCCCAACCTTTTAGTCAGCGGATCTGCAGGCATTGCCGTGGGTATGGCCACCAACATTCCGCCGCATAATTTAGGCGAGGTGATCGATGCCACTTGCGCCTTGATCAGCAACCCACAATTGACCAATCGGGATCTGATGACTTTTGTTCCAGGCCCCGATTTTCCCACCGGCGGCACCATTCGCGGTCGCGGCGGCATTTTCAGTGCCTACGAAACCGGTCGCGGCTCCATCGTGGTCCGCGCCAAGACCAAACTGGAGGTCAAAAAAGATGGTCGCGAGGTGATCATCATTTATGAACTGCCCTTCCAGGTCAACAAGGCGCGCCTGGTAGAACTCATCGCCGACTTGGTACGAGAGAAAAAAATTGAAGGGATCTCCGACCTGCGCGATGAATCCGACCGGCAGGGGATGCGGGTGGTGATCGAGACCAAACGGGATGCCAACACGGAAGTCCTGTTGAATCAACTATTCAAGCATACGGCCATGCAGTCATCATTTGGGGTCAATGCCGTGGCTTTGGTTCACGGTCAACCCCAGACCTTGAGCTTGAAACGGTTTTTAGAAGAGTTCATCAATCATCGCCGTCAGGTGGTGACACGGCGGACTCTATTTGAACTGCGCAAGGCCCAGGCTCGTGGCCATATCTTGGAAGGTTTGTCTGTGGCTTTGGCCAACATTGACCGAATCATTGAACTCATTCGCAATGCCCCGAATCCGCAGGTTGCCAAGGAAGGATTGATGACCGAATTGTGGGACCGGGGACCGGTGGAGGTCATGCTGGCTCGCGCTTTGGATGTGGGAGTCGTGGCCTCGCCCCAATTTGTGGAGGGGGGATACCGTCTTTCTGGCGATCAGGCCCAAGCCATTCTTGACATGCGGTTGCATCGCCTGACCGGTTTGGAGCAAGACAAAATCCACCAAGAGTTTGAGGAGACCTTGGCGGAAATCGGTCGTCTCAACGCCATTTTGGCCACGGATGAATCCTTGTTGCAGGTGATTACGGGTGAATTGCAACGCATCAAGGAGATGTTCGCCAATCCACGGCGCACGGAAATCCTGGATGACATGGGCGATTTCTCGGTTGAGGATCTGATTCCCGAAGAAGAGATGGTCGTGACGGTGAGTCATGCTGGCTATGTCAAACGACAACCATCGGTGGATTATCGCAGCCAACGGCGTGGCGGCAAAGGCAAGAGCGCGACCGGAATCAAAGATGAAGATTTCATCTCACAGCTGTTTGTCGCCTCTACCCATGACACCATCTTGTGTTTTACAGACAAGGGACGGGTGTTCCGTTTGAAGGTGTACGAGATCCCTCAAGCGAGCCGGGCGGCCCGTGGACGACCCATCATCAATTTACTGGCCTTGGAGCCTGATGAAAAACTGGCACAAATTCTTCCCGCACCAGTTGCCAACAAAGAGTGGGATAACTGGCATCTGTTATTTGCCACCAGTCGAGGCTTGATCAAAAAGACCGCTTTGTCGGCTTATCTCAACATACGCACCAATGGCATTCGCGCCGTGGATCTGCAAGAAGGAGATGATCTGGTTGGAGTGGCTTTGTTACCGGTATTGCCAGAAGACCTAGAAATCGAGGCGGTTGATAGTGGTGAAGATGAAGGGGCCAGTGACGAAGTTATTGAAGAGATCCCATCAGAAGACGACCCGGTTGAGGGCAACAAGAGTGTGGAAGCGGACACCACGCCTGGCCGAATTCTGCTCTATTCCAGCGCGGGCAAGGCGGTTCGTTTTCGGACAGGTCAGGTGCGTCTCATGGGCCGGGTGGCACGTGGGGTGCGGGGCATGCGTCTGAAAGGGGATGAACGGGTGGTTGCCTTGAATGTCCTCTCTACGGAAGCCGACTGTCAGATATTGGCGATCACGGAACATGGATTTGGCAAACGAACCGCAGCCGAACTATTTCCCACCAAGGGACGCGGCACGCAAGGGGTGATTGGCATTCAGACCAGTGTACGCAATGGGCCGGTGGTGGCCAGTTTGGTGGTAGTCCCCGGTGATCAAATCATGCTCATCACGGACCAAGGCACCATATTGCGCACGGCAGTGGAGAGTGTCCGTCTGACCGGACGCAATGCCCAGGGGGTGAAAATTCTGGACGTAGCCAAAGAAGAACGACTGGTCTCTGTGGCACGCATTGCCGAATCCGAGGAGGAGACCAATGTGGAAGCAGTGGAAGATATCGAGCCACTGGAAACTTAAAGAGGGGAGTTAAGGGGCCGTGTTGGATTTAAAAACAGTTCGTGAGCGTCCCGAATGGGTGGAAGCACGCCTGAAAACCCGCAGTGGTCATTATGATTTGACGACCTTTTACGCCCTGGAAGCCGAAAAACGGGAGTTACAGGCCAAGACAGAAAAGTTACAAGCGCGACGCAATGAGATTTCGCGAGCTGTTGGACGGATGAAGGCCAACAAAGAAGATGCCGCAGAACTTTTGACTGAAATGGCGACACTTGGTCCTTTGCTGAAAGAGACAGAAGGCGCGTTGCGGACCAAAGAGGAAGATCTTCAATCAGAATTGGCCCGTTTGCCCAATTTACCCGCCGAAGAGGTGCCGATTGGTCCCAACGAGAGTGGCAATGTGGTGCTACGCTCCTGGCCTGAAGGGTTTAAGCAGACGACTCCTGCAACCTGGACTCCTCTCAATCATTGGGACGTGGGGGAGCGGCTTGGAATTCTTGATTTTGCCTCAGCCGCTGAGACAGTGGGAGCCAGATTCACCTTTTTTCGTGGGGCTGGAGCCCGTTTAATCCGCGCACTGACCGCCTTTATGCTCGATCTGCACACCTTAGAGCATGGCTACGAAGAGATACTACCGCCCTTTTTGACCAACAAGGAGAGTCTCTTTGGAACCGGGCAATTGCCAAAATTCGAGGAAGATCTGTTTTGCTTGCGGGATGAACCTTTTTATTTAATCCCCACGGCAGAAGTCCCCTTGACCAACATGGTGCGGGGACAGATTATAGATGAATCTCGTTTGCCAATCAAACTAACGGCCTGGACGGCCTGTTTCCGGCGTGAGGCCGGGGCGGCGGGTCGTGATACAAGGGGGTTGATTCGTCAGCATCAATTTGATAAAGTAGAGCTGGTCTGGATCACCCGCCCAGAAGAGAGCATGGAGGCTTTGGAAAGCCTAACCTCCCATGCTGAAACGGTATTGAAACGTTTGGAACTGCCCTATCGGACCGTGGCGTTATGTACTGGGGATATGGGTTTCGCTTCGGCCAAGACGTATGACTTGGAAGTTTGGTTGCCGGGTCAGGGGTGTTATCGGGAAATCTCTTCTTGTTCCAACACCTTAGATTTCCAGGCTAGGCGCATGAAGGCCCGTTTGCGCCGTACTGAAACGAAAGTGGTGGAACCGGTTCATACGCTCAACGGTTCTGGCGTGGCAGTGGGACGGGCCTTGGTGGCCGTTTTGGAAAATTATCAGCAAGCGGACGGAAGTGTGGTGATTCCTGATGCCTTACGACCGTACCTAGGTGGAATCTCTCTTCTCAAACCAACGATGTAGTCTCTCTTGTCTGGAAGGATGGCAGAGCGGTTGAATGCAACGGTCTTGAAAACCGTCGAGTCGCAAGGCTCCGTGAGTTCGAATCTCACTCCTTCCGCCAATATTTTCAATCAGTTATTGACTGTTTTTCTCATCTTCAAGAGTCACGACTTTAAAGGACTGTACACATTTCAGTGTCAATTTTTGTCGCCTCAATGTGCGAACGAAGGTGATCGGCGGACAAGTGGGCGTACCGTCTCACCATGGCTGGCGACTCCCACCCGGCAAGCTCCTGCAACACATGGAGAGGTGTTCCCGCCTGTACATGCCAACTTGCCCAGGTGTGGCGCAAGTCATGCCACTTGAAATCAGTGATGCCTGCGCGTTCCAATGCCTTCGACCATTGAGCAAAGTCAATCCAACGCATCTTCTCCCCTGATGAGTTGGTAAACACTAACACCTGATGTGCGCCAATCTGCTCACGCAAGACTGCCATGGCATCACTACTCAATGGAACGGGAATGGCTTTTTTTGCTTTTGCTTGATCTGGGTGAACCCATGCGATCTGTCTTTCCATGTCGATCTGGTTCCATTCCAGCAGCAAGACGTTTCTTTGCCGTAGTCCGGTCGCAAGTGCGAAGCGAGCTGGCTGCGCTTGATAGTGCGGAAGTTCATTGATGAGCCTAGCGGCCTCTTCCCGTGTGAGCCATCGAATGCGTCGGGAAGCCTCCCGGTAAAATGCCACCTTCGGCACCTTGTCAATCCACTCCCATTCGTTCATTGCACGACGGAGGATAGAACGGATCAAACCAAGGTGTCGATTGGCCGTAGAGGGTGACGATTCGTTTTTCTTGATGTCGGCAACCTCCTGGATCATCTGACGGGTAATGTCTTGAAGTTTTTTCCCAGCCAAATATGGATGCAACCACCGCAACTTTGCGATATCGTCGTTGATGGATGATTTTTGTATCTTCTCCTTGAGCCACTGCTCAACCGCTTGATCCCAATTGTAAACTGGCTTCCTCTTCAGATAGTCCTGCTCCCACATTTCTGCTTTGGTTTTGTCGTGGAGTTCTTGGGCTGCCTTCCTATCGCTCGTTCGACAAGAGCGTCGAAATCGCCCTCCATTTTTTGGGTTGGTAAGCTGCATGTACCAGATGTCGGAGCCAGGACGACGGACGAGCGACATGTTGACAGATCCTCCTTTTGCGGCGCGTAATCACCTGCTACCCAGGCCTCAAGAACTCTTGGAACAAAAAGCCAACCTTTTCCTACTTTTTTTGCAGGTATTTTTCCTGTCGCCGCCTGCTCTCGAAGCCACGCAGGTGAGACGCGCATTTCCCTAGCGGCTTCTTCCAAGTCAAGAAAAAGTGATAGCATTTTTTGTACCTGTGTTGGTTGGTGTATTTATCATTGTTCAAAAGAAGTTTCTGGCCGATCTTGAACCCGCAAAACCCATATATCCCCCCATCCTATGAGCAATGATTCGTCTCCCAGAAGACTGGATTCTATCCACATCCCAATGCGGCTTGTATTCTCCATACCAACAAGCCATGGCAGCACTCAAAACCAAGTCATCATGAACGCCTTGCCGCCATGCTTCATATTTGTCGTGTCCGCCTGTTGTTATCTCTACCTTGAAGTTCAACAACTCCTTCACCATCGTATCTGCAAGTTCCAGCCCTTTGGCCACTTTGAGACGTTCTGTTTGCAATAAAACCTGAAGGGCACCAACCAAGTCACGTTTTGGAACGCGATAGTCCTGTTTATCTTGGCTGACACTGTCCCCCCCAGTGATGGTGACGGCCACCAGAACGGCACCAAACCGAGCATTGCGAAACATGTCAACAACAGGACGCCCCGCGCCAGTCCCGTCCACAATCAGAGTGCAACGCCCTTTTAATGCATCCTGCTTGATGATGTCGGCCACCGCCGACACTTGCTCTGGGTAGGACGTACCCAGCTTGAAACGCTGCAAGTGTCGAAGGTGGTAATGGCATGGACGTTTTTCATAAAAACGTTCAAAAATCGTCAAGGCCGTGTAATCTTGGGCTTGCCCGATGTCCAAACCGATCAGAAAATCAGATGTTATCTCGTCCATTTCGTTCCAGATTATTGGCAGGAGGATTGTTTTGAAATCACTCTTCCACTTATCAAGGTTTTTTGAGTGATCGTATGTGGTTTTTCCCAGATTCCATGCTCTATCTGTTCAACAACTAATATCTTACCTCCCCAATATACACCAT
>JADFYY010000152.1 GCA_015232825.1 Magnetococcales bacterium | reverse complement strand
TTGAGGGTACGTGGATAGCTCTTGCAAGGTCAGCAGCAGTCATACCCAACTCTTGAAGCTCATCAGCCAGTATCATTCCTGGATGGATTGGATAGATAGGTCTTTTCTCAGTCATTTCCATGGCTCCAACTCAATGTTGAATGGTTTTATGGCACCATCCGGCCACTCAAAGCAGATACGCCACTGTTGGTTAATGCGGATACTGAACTGACCTTTTCGGTCTCCACCAAGGGATTCAAAACGGTTACTTGGTAAGAGCATCAGACCTTGACGAGAAACAACACTTTCCAGAATGAGGAGCCGTTTCTTTACCTGTTCCTCAAACGACTGGAATTCCCTGACACGTTCACCAGCAGCAAAGCGTTCTGTTCTCTTATCTCAATATTTGGGTGGTTCAGTCACTGAACCTCCCAACTCAACTGCTCCTTAATATCCAGCTCTCTATTTTTTCACACATTCCTTCAGATTACAAAGGAGCCAACTGCCGAATTTAGGATAATTTATTAAAAAAAAGGTGGTGGGGTCTGGGGAGGCGGTTCACCGGGAATACCCTGGAATCCATGATAAGCCCTTCGCATTTAGATACACTCTTAGAATCCTTGATTTAAACAAGGTTGCAGAAGTAAGATACTCGATTCTAAGTAACTCAATTTGGTACGTAAGCAATCATGAGCATAAAATGGATATAAAAGGCCAAATGGAGCGGGCCACACAACTGGGCATCAAGGCGCACTTGGCGTTTCGCAAGCACTCCGAGGCGCGCATCAATGCCATTCGTGATGGTTCCTGGTTGGAGACGACCGCTCAAACCATTCTGTTCCGTTTGCAATCTGAATACGATGATTTGCAATCCGCATACAGAACGGCTTTACATACCCTACGCGAAACCGCGCCAGACGAATACAGCACCTTGCTACGAGAAGTCGCCCAACAGATTCGGGAGGAGATCAATCAATCCCCCATCGCGCCAGCTCCCCCCCGCAAAGAGAGAGAGTCAATCTGACCAACACAAGGAGAAAAGGATGTTATTCGCCATCATCAGCGAGGATGTCAAAGAGAGTCTACCGTTGCGACTCGCGGTTCGCCCGGCCCATCTGGCGCGACTGGAAACCCTACGCGCAGAAAACCGTTTGGTGTTAGCCGGTCCCTTCCCGGCCCTTGCGGACGAACCGGGCTTTACCGGCAGCCTCATCGTGGCTGATTTTGACTCTCTGCCTGACTGTCAGGCCTGGGCTGATGCCGACCCTTATGTCAAGGCTGGGGTCTACGCCAAGGTAGTGGTCAAACCCTTCAAGAAGGTGCTTCCATAAAATAACAGGGTTGCAACGGCAAAAGCCGATCCATCGGCATCCAGACAGCCTCCCCACTGTACAACATTTGCAGAAACATCCGGGTCTCGACCTGGATGCCCAGATTGCCACTCTCCCTCGGTCCCGCCACATTTAAAATGCCAACCTGATACTTTTTTGCCCACTCACGGATATTGTTTAAACACACATTGCGATTTAAATTGATCACGCAATGAGGTTTTTTCAATGAAATGGCCAGTTGTACCGTGAGCAATGTCCCACCGCTCAAATGGCCCCGATGCAAGATCAACGCGCCATCACAATCCCGCATATTCCAATACGTTCTCTGTCGATAATTGGCCGTTGGCGTCTCTTGCAAAGGATAATGCGTATCAATGGGTCCATCATCCGACTTGCGCCCTTTGGGACACCACCCCCCAACAGGAACACCTCTGGTCATTGCAAAGTCCAATGCCGCTCGATCCACTCCTGTCTGACCACCTGAAATTATTTTCTTAAACATTGCGCTCCCCATGTGTAACAATAAATTCTCTATATTATCTATCAATCACAAACTAATTTCAAGTTTTCTATCACTGGCACACACCGTTTTTTTGCTGTATCATTAGAAAAAATCAAAAACCTGCTGGAGACCCAATCATGGATATTTTGAGCGACGACGAGCTGATCGCCGAATTAAAAAAACGGTTCGATCAAACCAAGCAAGCCCTGTACGATGTTAAAATGATCAGCAAAAAACTGGAGGATGTCAACCATAAACTTCAGTTGTCAGAGCAAGTGAAAAGCAACTTTGTTTCACACATGAAAAACGAGATAAACAACCCTCTTTCATGCATTCTTGGGATGTCTCAACAATTATCATCAAACGCCTCGGATCCAGCCATGGTCGCCAGTGTGGCATCGCTGATTCACACCGAAGCGTTCAGCCTAGATTTTCAATTACGCAATATCTTTGCCGCTGCAGAACTCGAATCCGGTGACACCGTGCTTCAGCCCTCGCTCATGGATATCAACACCATGATCACCAGCTCCATCGAATCGTTTCAACATCTCATCACCGAAAAAAACCTCTCCGTACACTTCTCCCCCAATGGGGACGAAAAACAACGACTGCGCTTTAAAACCGATGCGGACAGATTAAGCCTCGTCTTTGCCAACCTGCTCTCCAATGCCATTGAATTCAATCAAGATGGAGGCCAAATCACCATCCACGCCGATATTTTGGACAACACGCTTACCATGTCTGTAACCGACACAGGATTCGGGATCAACATGGCCGAATTGGACCGACTGTTTGACCGTTTTGTGCAGGGTGAACACGGCATGCGCAAGAGCCACAAAGGACATGGACTCGGACTCTCCATCACTCAGGCCGTATTAGACCTGATGCAAGGAACCGTCTCGGTCACCTCGCCAGCAAACAAGGGAGCGACCTTCACCATCTCCATTCCTGAACTTCAAACCGATGGCGATGCGGACGCCTTTTCCGTGGATGGCAATGACTTTTTGTTCGGTGACGATGACGGACTTGAGGCATTTTAGACCATGACCATCGGCGGTGACCCCTCCAAACCATTCCTGATGCCAGGAACCCTGTTTGCACAAAACGGGGTGTATATCATTACCACAGTACTCGGCTCTTGTATCGCGGTCTGTCTGTGGGACCGCATCCGCAAGGAAGGCGGCATGAATCACTACAAATTGCCCTTATGGAACGGCGATGGGCTCCCCTCTCCGAAATTTGGCAACATCGCCATCACCAAGCTGCTCGAAAGAATGGATGAGATGGGATGTCAAAAACGCAACATCATTGCCAAGGTCTTTGGAGGCGGCGCGGTCATTAAAAGTTCATCAGGCCTGCTCAACGTAGGGGAACGCAACATCGAAGTGGCAATCGACATTCTGGCCAAGGAAGGCATCCCCATTGTCGCTTCTGACCTAGGGAAAGACTACAGCCGCAAAATCATTTTCAATACCGAAGATGGCAACATCCTGATGAAAAAAGCCGCACCGAGTTAAACTCAATCATGACCCCGCAAAGAGGCCATGACTGGACGCCGCAAATCCCGCCTTGATACGGCATATCCAGTCATGGCAACCACACCCACACCTAAGAAAAAAACCTTTAAGGTCAACAGTGGGAGCCAATCCCAGAGATCATTGAACAACAAAATTGTCACTCCAGCGGTAATGGCCTGCCCGATAACCACCCCCACAATGGTCGCAACCACGCCCAACAAAATATGCTCAGCTAAAGCGGTCTCGATCAGGTCACGTTGCGTGGCCCCAAGCAAACGACGAATGGCCGCCTCCTTAGCCCGACGACGTCTTGTCAAGGCAACGGTCACTCCCAAGGCAGTCAACGCAGATGCGACCGCCATACCACCGGCCAGATGCACCGAAACGATCAACTGTTCCAGCATCTGCCGGGCACGCTCCATCACCTCGCGGGAGGCAATGAGCGAAACATTTGGGAAACGTTGGACCACCGCACTTCGAAACGCCTCCTCCTGTCCGGTCTCCACCAGAGCGGTCGCCAAATAAGAGAACGGGACACCCTGCAAAACGGCTGGTGAGAACACCACAAAAAAATTGAGTCCCATGTTTGACCAGCGGACCTCACGCAGACTGGTCACGGTAGCAGAAACCTCTACGCCCAGAATATCGAAAGACAAGGTATCCCCGATTCGCACTCCCAATGCCCGTGCCATCTCCTGCTCGACACTCATCTCTTGGGCCTCTGGGTCACGCCACCACCGCCCATCGATCAACCGATTGCCCTCTGGCAGGTCGGCAGACCAAGTCAACACATAATCCCGATTAAGACGCCAGGATTGAGGGTGTTTAGCGACCCATTCTGGGGTGATGCGTGCCTCCTGGATTGCCCGAATCCGGCCACGCACTACCGGTGTTGTCTGCACATCTTGCGGTTTACGGACGAATGGAGAAGCCAACTCCCGCAATGCGGACTCCTGATCGGCCTGGAGATCCACAAGAAAAAAGCTGGGAACCCGCTGTGGCAGACGAGAGACCATTTGCTGATTAATATTTTGTTCCAAAAAAAGAATCGCGCACATCACACCCATTCCAAGCCCCACCGAGACAATCGCCCCTGTGATCCCAGATCCTGGAGCGATCAGCCCTCGCACGGCCAAACGCCAAAGAACCTTTCTGGGTTTAAGTCGTTGCAGCACGGCCACGCCTCCTCTGGCTGCCAGCCAAAGCAGAATCAGCATTGCGGCCAACTCCCCGACAAACAGCATACCCGCATTCCAACCGCCCGCACGCCCCAGAAACAAGGCCCCAATCAGAGTGACGGCAACCGGAACGCCCCAACGCCACTTCCACGACAGAAAATCCAGACCACCTCCCCAGGCCACGGCCCGAAACAAAACCCCAGCCCCCACTAAACGGGTTCCCCACAAAGGCCCGAACGAAAACAACAGCCCAGCCCCGACTCCCGCCAAGGCGCACAGCGCAGGAATCTTGAATGACACCCCTTCCATCATTTCCATTCCGCTCCAATAGGTCAACACCTGCGGCAAGGCCATTCCGACCGCAGCCCCCGCCAGACTGCCTGGAGCAGACATCGACACGATACGCCAGAAGAAGATCCCCATGACCTCCAGGTGACCAACACCCAACGCCTTAAAAATGGCAATCTGTCCGCGATTTTCCCGTACATGGGCCGCCATGATTCCGGCCATGGCATTGGCAGCGGTCAACAGGGTCAGCAAAGCCATAAGATGAAGAAATGTCGTCAAGCGATTCATGAATCGCCGTGCCGATGGTTGGCTATCTGCCGGGGTCATCACCCGGATTCCCTGTTTGGTGGCTGAGACATTGAGTTGTTGTGCCACTTGTTCAGGGTCCGCACCCGGTTGCAGACGAACCAGGGCGACATATTGCACCCGACTGCCCACCCCCAGCAAACCGGTTGCGGCAACGCGCTCTTTTGGAATGATCAAGCGCGGCCCCCAGCGAAAGAACCGCACCACCCGATCCGGTTCCTTTTGCAAAACATCGGTGAGTTGAAAACGGGCATCTCCCAGATAGAAAGCGTTGCCAGACGACAATCCAAGCCGACTAGATACCGTGGCCTCAGCCACCGCCCCCTCTCCTTGCAAAGCCGTCTGCAACGCCATACCAGAGCGCAACTCCACGGCCCCCAGCAAGGGGTGTTCTGGGGCTGCGGCCAGCACCTCGACCAGCACGGTTCGGCTAGAGTCTGGAATCCGTGCCATGGCGGTGAATTCCAGATTTTCCGCCACACTCCAACCCGATTGACGCAGATGGGTATGGATAAAATCGCCCAACGGGGTTGCCGATTCCAGGCGTAGATCAGCGGCCAGCATGCCTCGCGCCTCCCGATCCACGATGGTACGCAAGGCTTCAGCGGTGGTAAGCATCGCCGTTACAGCGGCCACAGCCAAAAAAATCGCCCAAGAGAAAAAGAGGAAATCCCGCCTAGCTCCCCTTAACCCACGCATAGCAATGGTCAATATCGCTTTCACATCCGCCCTAGCCGCCCCTTGGAATTATCGAAATCGCACTAATTTTTGCAATTCATGCATTTTGCTTCTTGACGTCACCCACGTCACGGATTTATAAGTTTCTCTTGTATCACACGCGCTCGTAGCTCAGCCCGGATAGAGCAACTGGCTACGAACTAGTAGGTCGGAGGTTCGAATCCTTCCGAGCGTACCAAAAAGAATCAAAGACTTAGCTGTAGAAAGCTAGGTCTTTTTTTTTGATGCTCCTTCACAATATTCAAAGCCGACTCACTGCAAGCGGTTTTTCAATGACCACAACCTTCATCACCCAATGGAAACGTCGCATCAAGGGGACGTTAAAAAAATACCGTTTAACCTATATACGTTGGCGCAACGGTTTTGGTTCCAATGAACTACAGGCGGCGTTGAAGAAACTGGGGGTGCATCGTGGCGATGTTCTGCTGGTCCACTCCTCCTTGGATCGTCTGGAGGCCTTCACAGGCACCATCACGGAAATCATCACGACCTTGCAAGAAAGCGTTGGGCCAGAAGGG